>JBBQIQ010000157.1:0-8444 GCA_038325075.1 Bacteroidales bacterium
GCCAACTCCTTACGAGTGATCGTCATCACAAACCTGGTTGAATCATACAATTCCGAGAGATAAAGCAGACTTTCGGCCACTTTGCCGCGAATCTGCTTCTGATTAAGTGAAATCAGTTTCCGCATGATGGTGGTCACAGACTTACCGAAGGCCTGGTTAAGCCTGTGCATAAAATTCTGATTGTTGTAATACAGGTTCCTGATCATGCCAATATCAATATGGCAGGTACGGCAATCGCTGAGTGCAGCCACATTATAGGGCGATTCATGCGCGCCATAAACCGGCAGCAGGCCAATGTAGTTCGAAGGTAGCAGAATGTTCAGGATAATGTTCTTATTGTGGATGCCATCAATAAACATTTTCGCACTGCCTTCAACCAATACAATGGCATGTGTAATCTGAGCCTTCTGCCTGCAGATGGTTTCATGCTTTTTATACATCACCTGAACAGGCATTAGTTCATGCTCAAGGGCCATTTCTTTAGCCGTCAGATAAATATCACACTTCAGTTGGCAGGTGGCGCAGCCTTCATGCTTGACAGTTCGCATACAAGGGTTTTTGACAAATATAGGCGATAAAAGTTGATGTACATCAATGTTGTAAAGCAAGAATATAATTGGTTGGATATTTTTAAGAATAAATAAATTTGGCTGTTAATAAGATAACAAAGGAGGACAACGTGGAATCACCTGATAAAGATTATTCATTCAGCCTTTTTAAACCGGTAAGCCCTTACGGGCGGGCCAACAGAGACCTGATCATCAGTCTTGTACTGGTATGGTTTGTTGCCATTTTTGGTTTTCAGTTGCTGCTGCTCGTGCTGGAAAAACCAACGCCCGAAAAGGCCCTTGTGCAGTTTGAATCGGCTTTTGAAAATGTTAAAGCCGGAATTGCTACCCAATCAGAAAAGGAGGATTTTGTCAATTCAATGATTTCTGTGGCCGGCAAGTCTTCGGTAAAACCGGAAAACAGAATTCTTCTGGCCAAAGGGGTTACCTGGGGTGTTTACAGCCTGATACCGGATTCGGCAGGGGCCTTGCTGTCGGGTTATGTGGTTGATCTGAAATCTACCCGGGAAAAACTGACGAAAGCAACTGATGCTGAGTATATTCAACTACAGGCTGAACTGAAAAATACCAAAGCCTCCATCAATGCATTGGCCAACGAAACCACCGGGGTTGATCCAACCAACCTGAAAGAAGCCATCCTGCCTTACAGCCTGAATGCCGGGCCGACAGACCTGACACCCGAAGAGTGGACTGCCCTGGCCGGAGTCATGAGACTCTACCTTATACATAACCAGTCTGTGTTGACCGATACAAAGTTCCTGGGGTTTCCGTTTCATTATTTCTATACCGCTGAATTTCTGTTGTTTCTATTTGTTGGAATGAGCCTGTTTTACAGTATCAGGATCAACCAGCTCCAGAAAAAATACGGCATTAAGGAATAACAGAGGCATTCATTCAAAAAGATAAAACATGAAAAAGACATTTCTCACCATAAGTACCCTTTCCATTCCGGTTTTGGTTTTTTCGGAGAACCTGACACAGCTCGAAGGAAGTTTTAAGCTTGGGCCGGCTGTTATTCTGATCGCTGTATTGATCACTTTTGTCGCTGTTGGATTTATGTCACGGGCAAAGGATACCACCGATTACTATGCTGCCGGACGAAAAATATCAAATGTCAGTTCTGGTATGGCCATCGGGGCCAACTGGATGAGCGCCGCTTCATTTCTGGGACTTTCAGGAATGATGTATGTAACCGGATACAATGGTCTTGCCTATGTAGTTGGCTGGACCGGGGGTTATGTGCTTTTGCTGGTATTGATGGCAGGACAGATCCGCAAATACGGAAAGTTTACAGCCTCCGATTTTATCGGCGACAGGTATTACTCGCAAGGACTCAGGGCTACCAGTGCAATATTTACCATTCTGATCTCCTTTGCCTATTGTGTCGGACAGTTCGGGGGTGTAGGACTAATGTTCAAGTGGATTCTCGGGATTGATTATTTCTGGTCGGTTATCATCGGCGCTTCGGTGGTAATTTTCTATACCATGATTTCAGGTATGATAGGTGCGACAAAAAATATGGTCATACAATATACTATTCTGATCATCGCATTTATGATCCCAACATTTCTGTTGACCTATAAATTTGATTATTTCTGGCTGATCCCTCAATTCGGTTACGGTTCTATCGTATCTGATATTGTAACAGGCATACCTGCGCCAAATATCGCCAATGGAGTTGCCTTACTCAATGCTTATGGCCACCATGTTTCAATTGTTCCGAGTCCGGAATTTGCCATGCCCTGGGATCCGGCAACCGGAGCCACTGCTTTTCAGTGGATGGCCATCTGTTTTTCGCTCATGCTTGGAACCGCTGGCCTTCCGCATGTGTTGCAGCGCTTCTATATAACGCCGACCATCCGCGATGCCCGCTTGTCATGTGTCTGGGGATTGTTCTTTATTTGTGTACTCTATTGGAGCACTCCGATATATTCAGTATTCGGAAAGATATTTTCTTCCAATCCTGAAGTTGGCAATCTTGCTTCAGATGCCATTGTTGTTTATACCGCCCAGTTGGGTAACCTGCCGCCTTTGGTTGTTGGACTATTGGCGGCCGGGGCTGTTTCTGCTGCATTTTCAACCATCTCGGGCCTGCTTGTGGCCGGAGCCTCGGCCTTTTCGCATGATCTTTACGTAAAAATCATCAATCCCGGCGCATCGCCGAAAGCCCAGCTCCGGATGGCACGCTTCGGTACCATCCTGATGGGGGTTGTTGTTGGAATTGTGGCCATGCTAAAACTAGGCATGATCGCCCAACTCGTTGCAGTCGCTTTTTCAATGGCCGCCTGTACCATTTTTCCGTTATTCCTGCTCGGTATCTGGTGGAGCGGCTCCAACAAGGCCGGTGGTATCGCCGGTATGAGCGTGGGTATTGCAATTTCACTTTTTGCACTGCTGTATTTTATCGTAGCCAAATCAGGCGGACAACTGCCTGGGCAAACTTTTGTGGAACACTGGCTCAATGTATGGTACTTTGCATGGATCGGAGCACCAATGGCCATTCTGGCAAACATTGTTGTATCGAAATTTACAACACCCACTCCAACGGAAATTAAAAAATTCCTCATCGAAAAAGTTCACGCCTAGTTTCTTGTTAACCTTTTGAAGAGACAATCCTGTTTACCGACAGGTTTGTCTCTTTATAAAACCATTCTCTTGATCAGATTTTTACAACAACACAAAACCCTGCTGCTGATTTTATCAGGCATTACTGTTATCAGTTTTGCGATTGCATACTTTTATTACCAGGCTAAAAACAGCGCTGAAGATCCACGCACTGTCAGGGCAAAATATATGCTGGTGCAATACGATGAACTGGTTGCGGAAAAGAAGTATTCAGATGTTTTCCCTTTGCTCGACAGCATAGAAGCAGTTTTTAACAGGATTCCCGGTTACGGTAATTCTTTTGAAACTGGAATTGTTTTCAATAACAGGGGCTCTGCCTTCCTCAGCATGGCTTTGTATGAAGTGAAAGATAGCACCGAAAAGCAGCAAATGCTTGATTTTGCGCAAAAAAACCTCGATACCTGTATTCTGATTTATCAGCGATGGATCGGGAAATTTGAAAATTATACGCGGGAGGAGTTGCTGGTTGACGTATCGCCCTATTTTTCTTCAGAGGATCCGGCTTTTCAGGGAAAAGATGCTGAAGGTATTCTGAAAAAACGCCTTAATGACCTGCAACTCGCACAAAAAGAAACACCCCGGCGACTGTCGGTTGCCTATACCAATCTCGGGATTGTTCAGCGTCATAAACTAATGCAGACAGAGGCCATGGAAAGTTACATTATGGCTATTAAACTCTGGAAGGATAACTTCACTGCCAGGAATAATTTCAATGTATTGATGGGAATTGATCCGGAAGACAGGTCCATTGTTGATCAGTTGTTCCCTCCGGATAAAAACAAATAATCTGTGAATGTTATGAAAAACAACCTTTACTTATTCGCAGTCGTCCTTTTGTTGCCATTGTTTTCAGGTGCACAGGATAAAAAGGAAGAGCCAAAATACGGCATCAGCTTTTCCGGGTTTGTTAAAAACGATTTCTTCTGGGATACCAGGGAGAATTACACCATACGTGAAGGCCATTTCCTGCTTTATCCCAAAGAAATAAACCTTGATTCTGAGGGGAATGACATCAACGATAAGTCTTCTTTCAATTTTCTTTCTATTCAATCGCGGATAACCGGAAAAATAGCTGCCCCAGATGCTTTCGGTGCGAAAACATCAGGCGTGCTCGAAGCCGATTTTTTTGGCAATGAAAATGCCGCGTTTGTTGACGACAACGGATTCCGACTCAGGCATGCATTTGTGAAACTGAACTGGGCAAAAACCGAGTTGCTCACCGGGCAGTACTGGCATCCGTTTTTTATCCCGGGCTGTTTCTCGGGGGTTATCTCTTTTAATACAGGGGCTCCGATGCAGCCATTTTCGCGTAACCCGCAAATCAGGCTTACCCACAAGCCCGGGAAGGTGAGTTTGGCAGCAGCCCTTTCAGCCCAGCGCGATTTCACCAGTCCGCAGGGTTCATCCTCTTTACGCTATTCCTCACTTCCTGATCTGAGTGCCATGATTTCCTATGAATCGAATAATGCTGAAAAGAAAACCGATCTCCTTGCCGGGATGGCTTTGGATTATAAAATTTTGCAACCCCTGTTGACCACCACAAAGGGAGTAAAGACTTTTATAACAAATGAAAAAGTCAGCGGGCTCTCGGTTACGGCTTATATAAAGTATAAGAATCCGGTTTACACCATCAAACTTCAGGGTATTCTTGGCCAAAACCTTTTCGACCTCACCATGCTCGGTGGTTATGCGGTGCACTCAATAACCGACACTGCACGCAATACCGTTGACTACACAGCTATGAAAAACCTTGCCGGATGGGCTGAGTTTAACACCAATGGCGAAAAAGTCCAGTTTGGTTTATGGGCCGGCTATACACAGAATATGGGCGCCGGCGATAACATATTGGTATATTCCAACAAAGCCGGTGGAACCGATGCAACAGTCAGGGGTGCAAATGTAAAATCCATTCTCAGGCTATCACCGCGCATCCTATTTATCAGCGGTAAATTCAACTTTGCTACGGAGTTGGAATATACCAGCACCGCTTATGCAACCAGGGACGAAAACGGAGTGTTGAACCGTGATGGGTTTGGCGTAATTTCCGACTCAGAGCGTGTCTCAAACATCAGGCTTTTGTTTTCAGTAATTTTTAATTTCTGAAATTTCAGGGATACCCTGATTCCATGTAAAATCGGGTCAGTTCTTAATAAGCCCATAGGGATAAAACGTATATATTATTGAAAAATATATAAAAACTCTTTAGATCTTGGTTAATGATCAGATAGAGTATTATTAATAATCTATTCCTGCCCTTATTATATGTCAAAAAACAATCCTTTAATTTTGGGATATAAAGGTGAACTTTTAAAATTATTTTTTGTTATTTAAAGTGGTTGCTTCAATCTTAATTGAATGAAGCTCCAACGAACGTTAACAATTATTCATTCATTAAAAAAACAAACAAAAATGATAAAGCGTTTTTCAATCTTTATTCTGATGCTCGCGGGAGTGTCAGTTTTTACATCATGTGGTTCAGGGAATCAGTCTGAGGCTGATGCATCTGATGAAACAGCTACTATAGCGCAAACCATTACATACGAGGAAGTGAATGCAGCCCAGCAGGCCTGGTGCGACGCATTAATAGCTATCGGTAAAACATACGATGAGGGTGGTGATTACAAAACCCTTGCAAATCAGGTGCTTACCGATGCATACGATTACGACAACGGTAAAGTTTTCTTTAAACCAACATTGGCATACGGGAAAAATACTTTCAGAAACACAAAGGAGGGGGCACTTTCATATTTTATTGCTGGAGATGCTAATTTCCCCGAAGATAAAGGCTTTGCACTTAAGCCATGGGTAAAGGCCAGTTATGATAATTTGGGCGATGGCAATGAAGGAATTCAGATTTACGGCAACATAGCCATAACCATGGGAAATGTTTACTTTACCGGCAAAGATGGGTCCGAGGTTATGGTTGACAAAACATTCGTGTTCAAAAAGGGTGATGACGGTAAACTCAGGTTGATTGTTCATAAATCAGCACTGCCTTTTGATCCTTCCAAATAATTTATATCCTTTTCAGTTAGCCGGGAAACATATCAGCCAATCCCATTTAGAAGCTTTGACTCCAATCCAGGGGTATTTCTAGCGTAAAAAATCTGATTTCAATATTTTCCGGCTTTCTATTTACCCGGCCAGCGTGCGCTGCAAGCGCGCTGGCCGGGCTGTATCCAGATTATGCGAAACGCCCGGGGATTATGAGGTAGAAAAGTTGCCGTTACTGCAGAAAGCTGATTTTTGAGGTGGCTTGCGCTTGTTTTCTGAAATTCAGGTTCGGCGCAACCACTGAGTCATCGCCCCAACCTCAACCTATACCTCAACCCGGATTACATAAAAGAAATTCACTTCGCCTGATCCGTGTCTTTAAGCCGGTCGATAAACCGCCGGTCTTTTTTTGTCGGGCGGCCGGTGCCCCGATCACGGTACTCGGCGTTATGTTCGTGCATAAACTTAATACGTTCGTATTCTTCAATAGGAGTGAGGTCCTCGAGAGAATCGGGCACCAGTTTGGCAGAAACACGGTTTTGGATCAGGGCTTTTACTTTTATTGTCCTGGTGAGAGGCCCCAGGCTTACAGTCATGATGTCGCCGGGTTTCAGGATCCGGGATGGTTTGACTGCTATCCCTTCTATTTTAACTTTGCCGGCCCGGCAGGAATCACCGGCCAGGGTGCGGGTTTTGTATATCCTTACAGCCCAGAGCCATTTGTCAATGCGCAATTCCTCTGCCATGCGGGTTTATTTTTGCCGGTAGAATATTTCAATCGGAACCCCATTGAAGTCAAAGAGCTCACGCATGCGGTTCTCAACAAACCGTTTGTATGGGTCGCCAACATATTGGGGCATATTGCAAAAAAACACAAAGGCCGGGTATGCCAGCTTCAACTGCGTGATGTATTTAACCTTTACGAATTTTCCCTTAACTGCCGGTGGTGGATTTTCGGTAACAACCGGAAGGAGGATGTCCATCAGTTTGCGGGTGGATATAGACTGAGTGCGCGCTTCATAAACTTTCTTGGCGGTTTCGAGCGTCTTGTGAATGCGCTGCATATTGATGACAGACGTAAAGATGATGGGAACATCGGTAAACGGAGCAATGCGGCTCCTGATCAGATTTTCATAATCCTTATGGGTGTTGGTTTCTTTTTCAACCAGGTCCCATTTGTTCACAACAATCACAACGCCTTTATGATTTTTTGCGGCCAGTGCAAAAATATTGATATCCTGACTTTCGATGCCCTGTGTGGCGTCGAGCATCACGACACATACATCGCAGTTTTCAATAGCCCGTATTGAGCGCATAACTGAATAGAACTCAATATTCTCGGTTACTTTACCTTTTTTACGTACACCGGCCGTATCAACCAGCAAAAAATCAAAACCGAAGGTATTGTAACGGGTATAAATGGAATCGCGGGTTGTTCCGGCAACCGGGGTCACAATGTTGCGTTCATCACCAAGCAAAGCATTGATCATGGATGATTTACCCACATTGGGCCTTCCGACGAAAGCAATTTTTGGCAGGTCGGGAACTTCTTCCATGCTTGTATTCTCAAACACCTTCACCACATCGTCGAGCAAATCACCGGTGCCACTGCCATTCACAGACGAAATCTCATAAATTTTTTCAAACCCCAGTGCGTAGAACTCCATGGCATCTGCTGAGCGGTTGCCCGTATCTACTTTGTTGGCGACCAGGAAAACCTTCTTGGGAGAACGGCGGATCATATCTGCAACATCCATATCCAATGGCGACATTCCTTCTTTGGCATCCACCATAAACAGGATAACATCGGCTTCTTCCATGGCCAGTTCAACCTGTTTGTGAATGGCTCCTTCAAAAACATCATCGCTTCCGATTACCACACCACCGGTATCAATGATCGAAAATTCAACCCCATTCCAGTCGGCAATTCCGTAATGGCGATCGCGGGTAACGCCGCTGGTCGGGTCAACAATGGCAGCTCTTTCACCGGTAAGCCGGTTGAAAAAGGTCGATTTCCCTACGTTGGGCCTGCCAACAATTGCGATGATATTTGACATAATCCTGTTTTTTGGTTTGCAGAAACCCGGCACTTTGGGTTGAATCCGGCTTTCCATCCACAGCCAAAAACAACAAAAGCCTTGAACACAAGGCTTTTAAATTGTTTATTAAACTTGGGTAGCGGGAGCAGGATTCGAACCTACGACCTTTGGGTTATGAGCCCAACGAGCTACCTCTGCTCCATCCCGCACTGTGTGG
>JBBQIQ010000158.1:0-8383 GCA_038325075.1 Bacteroidales bacterium
ACAAGGGAGCAGACCTCTATTGCATTTTTACTGAGCGTGGTTATAAATTGTTGAAAGAAGGTGGAAGGCAATCGTTTATTATACCCAATAAATGGATGCTTGTTGCTTATGGAAAACCACTTCGGAAATTTCTTTCAAAAACGGGCTTGCAGCAAATATTAAACTTTGGCGATATACAATTTTTCCATGAAACTACTACCTATGTTTGCATTTTTGTTACACAAAAAGGGAAGCCAACTGAAATCGTAAAAGTTCTGTCCCTCAACCAAAAAACTTACAATGGTGACTTTCTCACCGAAGTAAAAGCTAACCTGTATGACTATCAGACTATCAAATTTGATGAAGCTGAATGGAGTATTCAGCCATATAGTGATGCCCGCAAATTGGAGCAAATGAGGATAAACAGTAAAGAATTGAAAGATTTGCCAATATCTATTTATAGAGGAATACTTACAGGTTATAACGATGCATTTTATATTGATGAAGATACCCGGGAAAAATTAATTACCGCAGATTCTAAAAGTGCAGAACTCATTAAACCCATGGTACGAGGCCGTGATATATCGGCTTATGAAATAACCGGTTTTGAATATTTGATTGGTACATTTCCTACATTGAAGTTGGATATTGAAAATTACCCGACAATAAAGGAACATTTACTTTCATTTGGATTCGACCGCCTGAAACAAACTGGCGACAAAGGTTCACGTAAAAAGACAAGTGGTAAATGGTTTGAAACCCAGGATAGCATTAGTTATCACGAAGATTTTGCTAAACCAAAAATCATTTATCCGAATATGACTTCGGTATTTCCATTTATGTAGGATGAAAGCGGAATATTAGGTAATCAAAAATGTTTTATTCTAACTGCAAAAGATGATACAATTTCATTATTGTTCCTAACGGCCGTATTCAATTCTTCAATTGCAAAACTTTGGATATGGTATAATTGTCCGGAGCTGCAAGGGGGTACGCGGGAAATTAGTAAGGTATATTTCGAACATTTTCCAGTTCCACTGGCAAATGAAGAGCAGGTTGCTATTATGGCGAAATATGC
This sequence comes from Bacteroidales bacterium, assembly GCA_038325075.1. Classification (GTDB taxonomy): domain Bacteria; phylum Bacteroidota; class Bacteroidia; order Bacteroidales; family Lentimicrobiaceae; genus Lentimicrobium. The sequence goes on from JBBQIQ010000158.1 coordinate 1,058, forward strand.
AACAGACCGAATACAATCTACTGCAAATCTTAAAGTCGTTAATTCGAAATTTCAGCGTGCCTTACACCGTAAATTTGAGTTGGATGCCTTACCCAAAAAACTCCAGGAATGGCATCTGCTTACCTACTCAGATTTCATTAAAGAATTGGGTAAAAAGAGAATAAAACTCACGCTGTCTGAAGAAACTGAGTTGGAAGACTATTTCCTTCAGGAAAAAGATAAAGCCCAAATCCTAAAATCCAAAATAGAAAAAACCGACAAAGAAATTGACCGAACGGTTTGTGCATTATACGGCTTAACAGAGGAAGAAACCGGGTACTTCAATAAAAGAAGGAATTCGATTTTTTAGCCGGGCACAGGCGTCTGGAAATCATTTGCACAAACCTGAAAAAATATTTCTGGTTTTCCGGGTCAGATTCAGTTTTGAAATTAACTACATTCGCATAATTAAAATCTACTTGTACTTATTACACTTAGTAACGTCAATAAAATCCATCTGAACCCAAATTTAAAACCCTGCAAAATGCGTTTCAACACTGATGCCCGTATTGTAATGACCCTCGATGCCGGAGGTACGAACTTTGTATTCTCCGCCGTGCAGGCAGAAAAGGAAATTATTGAACCGATCCATATCCCTGCTGAAGGCGAAAAGCTTGAGACCGTTCTAAACAAAATTATTCTTGGGTTCAACGAGGTGAAAGCAAAGTTAAAAACGCCCCCGGTTGCCATCAGTTTTAGTTTTCCTGGCCCCGCCGAGTACGAATTAGGTATTATCGGTGATCTTGAAAATCTGCCAACCTTCAGGGGCGGTGTAGCCCTGGGCCCCATGCTTGAAGAGAAATTCGGCATCCCGGTTTTCATCAACAACGACGGCGACCTTTTCGCCTATGGTGAGGCCATCGCCGGACTGCTTCCCGATATTAACAACCGGATCAGCAAAAGCAAGAGCCCTAAAACCTATCAGAATCTTTTAGGGGTAACCTTTGGCACCGGCTTTGGCGGTGGTATCGTGAGCCGCGGACAATTATTTCTGGGAGACAATTCGGCTCAGGGTGAAATCAATCGTATGCGCAACAAACTGCACACAAACTCCACCGTAGAAGAGAATGTAAGTATCCGTGGTATCAGGCGCACTTATTGCCGTGTAACCGGTCTTACCCCCGAAACCTGTCCCGAACCGCGCGAAATATTTAATATTGGCATGGGAACCAGCATTGGTAACAAAGAGGCCGCCATTCTGGCATTTCACCGGTTGGCCGAAGCTGCCGGCGATTCCATCGCCAATGCCATTACGATGATCGACGGACTGGTGGTCATCGGAGGAGGGTTGTCGGGCGCTTATCCGCTGTTCCTGCAAAGACTGGTTGATGAAATGAATTCCAACTTCACTACTATGGTGGGCACCGCCGTTGACCGCATGGAGATCAAAGCCTTCAACCTGGAGGATGAAAATGAATTCGCACGCTTTTACGAAGGCGACACCAGGGAAATTAAAATTCCTTTCAGCACCAAACGCATTCAATATGACCCGATGAAGAGGATTGGGGTTGGAATAAGCCGACTGGGCACATCAAAAGCCGTATCGATCGGGGCTTATGCTTACGCATTGAACCGACTGGACACTAAGTAATTAGATACCGTATTCAAGGAACTGGGTGGCTTTGGGTCACCCTGTTTCGTTTTATCTACCTTCAAAAGAATTTAATGCCTTCTTTTGGTCTCAATCTCCGGAATTTTTATATGTTTACACTTCTGTTCCCGGAACAGTTTAAAACTCAGGAATACAATGAAAAAAATATGGCTGTTGGCTTTCTTTCTTGGTGTTATAACCGGTTTGATCAATGCACAATCAGCCTGGCGCCCGGGCGAGATGCAGGTTGTAGTTCCGGTTGATCAGCCACAAATAACGCGGTTTATTGATCTGATTACTACCTTTAAGCTCAATACAGACCCTTCCCCTGGTTTCATCCGTTGCTATTTAACACCGGCCGAAGAAACTTTCCTTAAAGAGGCCGGGATTATCTACGAAACCGAAATTGCCGATCTGAACGCCTGGTCGGCTTCATTCGGAACGCGTGGTGTTCCGCAGGGATATTATACCGTTGAAGAACTGAATGGAATTGCCGACAGTCTTGCCCTGAACTTCCCCGAAATCTGTACCCTGCAGAACCTGGGTACAGCGACGGGCTTTTACCAGTTGAAGGCATTGAAAATCAGCGATAATTCGGCGCTTGACGAAAATGAAGCTGAAGTGTTATTCGATGGAGGGATTCATGGAGACGAAATCGGAGGCCCCGAAAATATGATCCGGCTTGCCCGCGATTTATGCCTCGGTTACGGAACCGATGAATTGATAACCTATCTTGTTAATAACCGCGAAATATGGATTTATTATTGCGTTAACCCTTATGGTAGGGCCAATATGACCCGCTACAATGGCAACGATGTTGATATTAACCGCGATTGCGGTTACATGTGGAACGCTGAAGGCAACAGCCCATCGGCTTTTTCGCAGCCTGAAACAAAAGTCTACCGCAATTTACTAACTGAGAACCAGTTTGCCATCCATTGCAGCTACCACAGTGGTACTGAATACATAAGTTACCCCTGGAGTTACCGTGGCGATACAACACCCGATAACCAATTTCACGATTTTCTTGCCTCGCAATATGCAGATTATTCAGGTTATAGCAGCATTCCTTACGGGCAGGGCTATACCGGAATGTATGCCATCAACGGCAGCACTAAGGATTTTGGCTATGGCGCAGTGGGTGCCATTAGCTGGTCGGTCGAAATTTCGCTGAGCAAGCAACCGGCAGCCTCTCAGATTGTGCCTTATTACCTTAAAAATAAGCAATCTATGCTGATGATGGCTGACTATGCCGGTTGGGGAATCGAGGGGGTAATTACCGATGCTGTTTCGGGAAACCCAATTCCGGCAACCATAATTGTAAATAACTTTTATCCGGTTAACAACGATCCGGTTGTTGGCGATTTTCATAAATTTCTGAATATGGGAACATACCAGGTCCGGATTGAGGCCAATGGCTATGAGTCCCGCACCTTCAGCAATGTGTTTATAGATCAGGCAGGGTCAGCCGTGCTGAATGCAGCCATGAACCGTGCCCCCGGGACCTTCGCGAAGCGGATCATTACCTGCCGGATTCCAAACAATAACTTTAACGATGAAGGTTACACCCCGGCAGCCCTCGGGCCTCCCGACAACATTAAATATTCGTTAGGCAGAATGGGGTATGCCATTTTCGATATGGGCGATACAATAACCGATGCAGGAGGTATTGAGTTTATCATTTACGAGAACGACAATTCGCCCGAAGGCTATCAGTTGCTGGCCGGCCAAACCATGGACGGACCATGGATATCGCTGGGAAGCGCTATAGGTAACCATGAGTTTGATCTGGCAGTTACCGGCCTGCCCTGGGCGCGTTTTCTCAAAATTATAGACGATGGCGATGGTCAATCGCAGGTGGCTGATGCCGGATTCGACCTCGATGCCCTGGAAGGCATTGTGCATCCTCCCCTATCAGATTCAACCGGGCTCATCAGTGGTATTGTTTATTCCCAAATATTCTTAGAACCCCTTGCAGGAGCAACAGTAACATGCGGTGACTTTATCACGGTTACCGATAATGGCGGCGCTTTCATTATCCGTGCAGATACCGGGATGGTAGAAATATGTGCAGAAAAATGGGAGTCTTTTCATTATGGCTGCGATTCGGTTTATGTATCACCCGGCGACACAACATTTCATGATATGTATTTGCCTATCGCGGAAGGGATTACCAATTACAATGAAAATCGGGATAGTTTCCGTCTATGGCCCAACCCGGCAGATGAATTCACCAATATTATTCTAGGCCGTGAAGGCGAAATACGGGGTTTTGAATTATTTTCTTCTGATGGCCGGCCGTTGCGATGTAACATTAGCCTTTTCGGAACGAAGGGATTGACACTTCAAACAGCGTGTTTAAGGCCGGGTGTTTATTTTGTCACATTATTAACAGAAACACAAACGTCTACGTTAAAACTTTTGATTCTCAAGTAGGCATATCTCCATCGCCAATTTGGAGAATATCTGATCTTTGCCAATAATAGAAAATGAAGTTGGCAACCGGGCCGACAAGCGGAAAGAAAATTAGAAAAAATCAGCAGTTATTCATCAAACAGCTACGCCAGATAATTGAATCCCGGCAGATATTCATTTGCTATTGACAAACTATAATTGTTTAGTATTTTTGCTAAGCAAATATAAATTCTCTGCTTTGGACACAAACACTGAATACTTCACAGCACTTTCACTTCGCAACTTGGTGTCCTTCACCCAAACACCTGATTTTGTAGAGAGAGAGAGAGAGAGAGAGAGAGAGACAGAGAGTTTGCCCAACCACCTGCCTGTAATAATTCCTTTCACTTAAGATATTGCACCATTGACCCTCCTTTTGGGTAAATCCCATTGTGATATCAGCGAATCTGTTCAATGCAAAATTCTATAGTCTTAAATTTCATTTAAAACCAATACTCTAATGAAACATAGTTTAATTATACTTTTATCGCTTCTGATCTTCGCATTTTCGTCGTGTAAAAAAGATCAAACTAATGCTACAAATGATCAGATACCTGTTAGTGATCTGAAATTATCCTCTCTAATTAAGGAATTCAAAGCACGCGGCAAATCTGGTTTAAAATCCGGCACTGAAATGGATATTGAAACTGCCATATGGTATCTTGGTGTTACTACCAATTATACCTATGGTGATGCTTCACGCGAAACCGAACGTACCTGGACTGATACATTTTTTATAACCATACCGGTAAATAACGGAAAGGTAACAGAAAGTGAAGTTTACAATAAATATGAAGCATTGATTGAAAATCTTAGGGAACTTTATCAGGCGAAAAACGAGGAAAATAAGCAATTGCTGGCAGTTGAGGTGACCACTCATAGTCTTGATAACGAAAACCTGGTTTGTAAAGTTATTGCAATTTTTGCTTTTGACGGACCTACACCGGTTACCTGCACATTCAATGATATTGATTCTTATTGTTATTCATATTATTGGCAATATCATCCTATCTGTAATGGGCCAAACATTGGATCCATTGAAGTAACTGATGCAGCAGAAGAAACCCAAAAAAGGATTATGAGGTGTAAAGGAGTGCCCATGGGGAATTATTATTATAGCGATGAGGAAACAATTCCAATCTATGATCCCACTCTCTACCCTGTAAATCCAACGATCGGAACTCCTAGAAGTAATTATCGGTATGCCAAATTGTATTGGAATAGTAGTGAGTATTCCGGTTTTGACGGGTGTATTCCTCCAGCCGACCTAAATTTCTACCTCACAAAAACAAAAGAGTTGATTTATAATCATTCCAGCAATGGAGGATTTTGTCCACCAAATAAAAGTCTGATTTCAATTGATATGTGGGGCAACCAGGAATATGATTTAGGTAATTTTCTGATTTATGAACATAATGCGAAAGTTACTTATGGCATTTTGCACGTGAGTCCTGATCCCAAAGAAAATCTTTAAATACATTATTTATTGAGATAGGAAAGAAGCCTGGAGAAATCCTGGTTTCTTTCTTAAAACCAAAATATAAATTGAGAATGAAGCAACTCCTATTGACTATTTTACTTTTGGGGATGATTTCATCGCAAGCCCAGAATTCTTTTACTACTGAATTTAAAGATAGCACAGATGATATTCCATTCTGTATAAAACAGTTTGGATCAAACTTTTTTCTAACTCAACGCTATAGTCTGGAACAAGCCGGAGCATGGCGACAAGCCCGGATTACTAAATTGAATGCAAACGGGGAATTGATTATTGAATATTCTTATCCTACACAGGGATACCTCTATACTGATTTGACTTTAATTTATCCCCTAACTGATGCTGATTTTCTGGTAATTGGAGGATGCAGGCAGGAAAGTATGCCTTTTGCCCAATTGTGGGTTATGAAAATGGACACTTCACTGAATATTATCTGGGATAAAAAGTTTATGACCAACCGCCCTTATACGTCAAATAACGCGATAACAGAGAATGCTGAAGGTAATTTACTTATCGGATCATCACTGACTACCGGTAGCCCTAGCCACTTATATTCTTTACTTTTTCTAGAAATCACTAAAGATGGAGATTCTATTAGATCAAACTACTTAACAAATGGTGACCCTACACATACAAATATGCAGTCGTTGTTGTGGATTAACGGACAATACAAAGCATTTGTTGAAGGTTTTAGTGCATATACAGCGAACAATTGCTTTTCACAAATTTTACAATTGGATGCAAATCTTAACCTGACAGAGGTTCGGTCAACACCGCTATGGATAGATAGCTATATGACCGCTGAAAAAATAGATGAAACTAAATATTATCTAACTGGCAAAGCATATTCATCTTTAACGCATTATGATGTAACTATTGGCAAATTTGATATAATGGAAGATACATTGGTTAATAATCATGCCGGAAGCCCGGGTGCAGTTCCTGATTACAGTGCATGGAGACGTTGTATGACACCTGCCAATAGCAACAGTATTTATACCGGAGGCACAACCAATGATAATAGTCTCTTTTATACCTGCAATTCTAACTATATAAAGAAGTTTATGCTCAGCAATTATGATTCGTTGCTTAATTGCCGTTGGACTTATTTCTATGGATGTGATACTGCATGCCTCACATTAAGTACAATGGAAGCTACATCAGACGGAGGTTGTATTATGGCAGGCATGTTATATGATCCTGATAATCCAGAGAATATGCTTGATATTATTGTGATAAAAGTTGACAGTATAGGTCTGATTACCGGGCTACCTGATAATACTACGATTACTACCCATCAAGCCATCGTTTATCCAAATCCGGGTCAGGATTACATTGTGATACAAAGTGGTCCTCAGATTGCAGGATCAGAATTTAGGTTGTACAGTATTTCAGGTGAGCTTATAATGCGCACAACCCTGAACACTCCCCATGAACAATCAGATGTTTCTTCCCTACCCCCAGGTGTATATCCCTGGCAAATTACGCATCAAGGAAAAACAATAGAACAAGGGAAGTGGATTAAGCCCTAAAATGTCGATAAATTATTTACAAATCCAATAAACGAACTAATCAGATTTTTTTTAAACTTTAAGACAATTTTTCATGAAAAAATCAAACTACACTATTATTATTGCATTAGTTATAATGCTCGGATTTTTAAGCTCAAATAGTTCATTTGCACAGCTCAATGGATTTGTTTTAACTCCCTCAGGAACAACCGATAATTTCATGAAGTTTGTAC
>JBBQIQ010000159.1:0-8359 GCA_038325075.1 Bacteroidales bacterium
GGCACGAGAAGCGATTTGATACTGAAAAACGACCTGCCATAGAAATCGCAGATACCTTGCGCAGCTTTTCTGAGTTGAATTTCAGACTCCTCCCCTGCCATTGTGACAGTGCAACCCTTGTGATAAATTAAAAGGTTAGGCCATTTGTCAATATAACCGACAGCCCCCGAACCCTCAAAAGCATTTAATCCGACAATCCCATCAAACGAGGGTAACCTGTCGGTAAAGAATTCAACGTTATTCGATAAGCCACTAAAAGGCACCTCTAAATAAGCAAACAGGTTTTCAACCATTGATTTGCAGTCGGCAGGTAATTTTATCAGGCACCGGAATCCGCAAAGAACTGCAAATATAATTTCTCCGATTCCTTCAAATGGAGCACCAGGGTTGATGATAAAAGCAATGGTCCTATCTTTGGAATAAGTGCGGCAAATCAGTTCTGGATTTAGCCCCGATCGCAATCCGCCAACTATTGCTTCCAGTGATTTTTTTATATACCTATCAGTGAACCATGGGTTTATATGATAATATTCCTGATTCAACCTGCGAATATCTTCAGTAAAACGCCGTGTTTTGTCCGGAGAATGATCAGTTTTCATCTCAGACAATTCATTGACCCGGTCTGCCATTGAATCAAGTAGTTCCTTAACCTTAGAATACTTACCAACCATCATCCTGTCGTATATTTGTTGCAAATTTACTTTAATTGGATCACTATACTAATTTCAATTGCGTACGTTATAGTTATGGAATTCTTCAAAAAATTGAGAAAATGCGAAAAATAGCTTACCTGCTTCTATTGTTCATTCTTTCGGTTCAATTGTCCGCGCAGGATTTGGTTATAAAATCCGGCAAGGGAACCTTGATAAAAATGTTGGACAGCACAAGGCGAATAAAAGTTGACTCGCTTCGTCTGCAACTTAATCAGGAATTCACTGATAGCCTGTATAATTACATTTCAACAAACATCAGACAAGGGTTAAACCTGGATTCTGTTCATATCAGCAATATTGTTTCGGATGACGGGAACATCAGGATTCTGACCTGGAACATCCAGCAAAACAACGGGCATAACCTATACAGTGGTTTCATTATTCACAAAGCACTGAATCGAATCATTCTACTAAAGTTTAAAGGATCAGATGAAGTTGTTCCTGAAGACAAAGTATTCCGCGACGGGGATTGGCCGGCTGGTATCTTTTACAGGATAATACAGCGCCGGTTGAATTCCGGCATCAATTACACCTTGCTGTCGTGGGATGGGTTCAGTAAACGAACTTCACGAAAAACAATCGAGGCCCTTGGTTTTGATGATAAAGGCAATGTAGTTTTTGGGGCAAAAGTATTCAAGACAAAAGAGGGTTTTAAAAACCGGATAGTCGTTGAATATTCCGCCAGTGCTTCTTTTACTATGCAGTACAACCGGCAAAAGGCCATGCTTTCCGGGGTCAGGAAATCCCAAAGAAATATCAACGATGAAATGATTGTCTTCGACAGGCTGATACCGATGCATGAAGAACTCAAGGGGCAAAGATGGGCTTATGTACCTGCAGGAAACATTTACGATGCATTTATTTGTTTCGAAGGTTTCTGGACCCTGACCGAAGATATTGTTGCCAAAAATGAGGCTGCTCCCAAAGCATCCGGTAAAAAGGAGAAAAAACCAGCGTTGGATTTAATGCCAGAAAAATAGATTTGTGCTTTTCAGACCTTTTATATGATTGCATATCAATTAAATAAGTTAAATAAAAAATCATAGTCGTTTCACTTGCAGCGATACAAAACTTTTTACCTTTGCTTCGTTATTGAGTGCAATCGAGGCTAATAAAAGACTTCATTTTAATTTTCATAAACAACCATCATCATGAAAAAACACAATTTTAATGCAGGCCCTTCCATCCTACCCAGAGTGGCCATCGAAAACACCGCCAAGGCAGTGCTTGACTTCAACGGAATTGGGATGTCAATTCTGGAAATCTCTCACCGCAGTAAGGATTTTCAGGCTGTCATTGACGAAGCGGTTGCACTCTTTAAAGAACTTCTTGCCATTCCCGAAGGCTACCAGGTTATATTCCTGGGAGGTGGTGCCAGCCTGCAGTTCTGCATGTTACCTTTTAACCTGCTGAATAAAAAAGCAGCCTACCTCGAAACCGGTGTATGGGCAAAAAAAGCAGCCAAAGAGGCCAAATTCTTTGGCGAAGTGAACATTGTAGCTTCATCAGCCGATAAGAATTTCTCTTATATCCCTAAAGGTTATGCGATTCCGTCCGACGCTGATTATTTCCATATCACTACGAACAATACCATTTATGGTACTGAAATCCATACCGATATCGATTGCCCGGTGTTGCTTGTCGCTGATATGTCATCTGATATACTGAGCCGACCCGTTGACGTATCTAAATATGCCATGATCTATGGTGGTGCTCAAAAGAACCTCGGCCCTGCCGGTGTTACTTTCGTCATCGTGCGCGAAGATATATTGGGCAGGTTTGAGCGTCCCATACCTACAATGCTCGACTACCGCACCCACATTAAGGAAGGTTCGATGTTCAACACACCTCCATGTCTTCCTATATTCACGGTTAAGGAAACCCTGAAGTGGATAAAAAGCATAGGCGGGGTTGCCGAAATGCAGAAAATAAATGTTGATAAAGCCAACCTGCTTTACGATGCAATTGACAACAGCACAATGTTTGTTGGCACGGCTGAGAAGGATTCCCGCTCGCTGATGAACATTTGCTTTGTTATGAAAGAGCAATATAAAGACAAGGAAGACGCCTTTATGGAATTTGCCAAGAACCAGGGCATGGTAGGCATCAAAGGCCATAGGTCAGTGGGCGGATTCAGGGCATCAACCTACAATGCGTTGCCTAAAGAAAGCTTAGAAGCCCTGATTCAATGTATGAAGGATTTCGAAGCTCAAAATGCCTGATCTTCAATCCAATCAATGACTGAAGCCGGCATAGATTTGCCGGCTTTTTTTTTATAGCGCAGTTTCCAACTTAGTTCTAATGCTGAATACCTGCAATAAACATAAAACATAAAAAATAAAACTAAATCAAACCTTATTGTTTCTGGCAAACCTACTTTGAGAATATATCTACCCATAATTCTAATCTGGTTTTTTCATCAAACCTCAAATAAAATTTTGATAATTTTTTTTGTGAACATCTTACGCTGGATTACTCCAAAATCAGGAATTTCAATATCTTTGATAAATAATTTTGTTAAACAGGATGCAGGTTAGCAAAGGTGTAATATACCTCAGGAATACCATGGATTTTCCTCCGGTTGAGGAAAGCCTTGATGATGGCCTGCTTGCTGCCGGAGGTGATCTTAGCGGGAAGAGGCTTTTAAATGCCTATTGTAACGGTATTTTCCCCTGGTACAGTGAATTCAGCCCTATTCTCTGGTATTCACCGCCTGTCCGATGCATCTTCAGGCCGGATAGCTTCATTACATCTCACAGCCTGATGTTGAAATTGAAAAATAATAATTTTACCTTTTCATTGGATAAAGAATTTGAAAGCGTGATCAAGGCCTGTGCTTCGGTTAAAAGAAAAGGCGAATCAGGCACCTGGATATTACCGGAAATGATTGACGCTTACACAGCATTGCACAAAAGCGGATATGCGCATTCTGTGGAAGTATGGGACAAGGGTAGACTGGCAGGTGGGCTCTATGGCGTTTCGCTTGGCCGGGCATTTTTCGGCGAATCGATGTTTCATAAAGTGACCGATGCCTCCAAAGCAGCATTACATTATCTTTGCAACACGCTTCAGAGGCAAAATTTCAATTTCATCGATGCACAGAATGAAACCGCACATCTGTTGAGCCTGGGAGCTGTTACAATGAGCCGGACAGAGTATTTGAAAATGCTGGGGCAAACATTGAGTTACCCCACAATCAGAGGAAACTGGAAAAATCTCCAAAGCCAATGAATGAAGATCAAAAACTATTTATGGCAGAAGCTATTGACCTGGCCAGGCACAATATAGCCAACGGCAATGGCGGCCCCTTTGGTGCTGTGGTTGTTAAAGATGGGAAAATAATCGCGAAGGGAAGTAACCATGTAACTACCTGGAACGACCCGACCGCACATGCTGAAGTCGTTGCTATAAGAGAAGCCTGCTCAACCCTGAAAAGCTTTCAATTGGATGGTTGCGAAATTTATTGTTCATGTGAGCCATGCCCCATGTGCCTGGGCGCAATTTACTGGGCAAGACCCGACAGGATCTTTTATGCTGCCGCTAAAGAAGATGCTGCAAAAGCAGGTTTTGACGATGACTTTATTTACCGCGAGCTCGATCGTGAGCCTGCCGGGCGATCAATTCCGGCCAGGCAATTTATGCGCGAGGATGCAATAAGCGTTTTTAACGAATGGATTATAGCTGATAAAAAAATACCTTACTAACTTAAAACCCAAAGAATAATGGCATTCGAAATTATCGGAAAACTGGTTGAGAAATTTGATACCCAGAACGTTTCTGAAAAGTTTAAAAAACGTGAATTCGTAATTGAATACCGTGATAACCCAAACATGAGTTTCTCTGAGATGCTCAAGTTTCAGTTAACCCAGGATCGCTGTAACCTGATTGATGCATTTACCATCGGTCAGGAGATCCGTGTGTTTTTTAATCTCAGGGGGCGCAAATGGGAAAAAGACGGTAATGTCAGCTATTTCACCAATCTCGAAGGATGGAAAGTTGAGAAGGTATCTGACTCAGGGGCCATCCCAGATGCTCCCCTGCCCGATGGTAGTCCTCTTCCTGAGCTGGGGGAAGATGAATCCAACGACCTCCCTTTTTAGCAGGTCGTCCGGGTTTGTCAGATTAAAACATTACATCCCGCAGATTTTTCGTTGGGCTATATCATCAGATATCCACCCGGAATTTAAAAGACACTTTTTCGGCTTTATACAAAGCGAAAAAGTGTCTTTAAAAAACTTTTATGGGCCGGGGTTAAAATACATCCAGGCTAAAGCTGAACACACTTCCCTTCCCCGGAGTGCTATCAGCGATGATCTTTGATTTGTGGATATTCATAAATTCCTGGCACAGGATCAGGCCCAGACCGGTTCCGGTTTCATTGTTGGTACCCGGATTTTTGAGATTACCATCAATCTTGAACAACCTCGACAATTCATCCTGATCCAATCCGATACCGGTATCTGAAACGCTTAGAACTGCCCTTCCATTCGAACTTTTACAGCTCACGGTAACAGAACCTCCGGTGGGTGTAAATTTAATTGCATTGCTCAGCAAATTCCTTAGCACAGTTGAAAGCATATTTTTATCGGCTTTTACAACCACATCCTGCGGAAAGTCTGCAAAGAGTTCTATGTGTTTAGTCTCGGCGGCGGTTCTCACCAGGTCAATTGATGAATCAACCACTTCATGAAGATTCACCGGTTCTGGATTGAAATCAATACGGCCAGACTGTGCACGAGACCAGGTAAGCAGGTTTTCCAGCAATGAATAAATATGTTGGCTGCTTTGCCTGATAATTCCAAGGTATGACCTTTTTTCCTGATCGGTAATTTCGTCAAATTCAGAATAGGCGAGATCGGCAAAACCAAGCAGCGACGTAAACGGATTTTTGAGGTCGTGGGCGATAATTGAAAGAAAACGGTCCTTGGTTTGGATCAATTGCTCAAGTTCTGCTTTCTGGATTTCGACAAGCTGGTTGGTTTCCTCGAGTTTTCCGACTGATCTTGCCTTAAAATAATATCGCTTAAAGAAAATACCCATTAAAACTATGATGACAACAAAAGCCAGTATCATGGCAATTCTTGAATTCTGATCACGTTCAAGTTTAAGAGATTGCTCAAGATTCTCACGAAGCAAGCGTTCACTGTCAAGCTCCTTACGGCTAACCTCAAACCGGGTTTGCACTGAATTTAATTGGCTGGTCAATTGTTCATTATACAGGCTATCCTTAAGTCTTGAATAAATATCCAGAAAATTATAGGCCAATACCGGCTGATTCAGGCTCATTGAAACGCGGGCAAGCTCGGCATAAGCTTCCATGGTAAGTTTACGAAGCCTGAGTTTTCTGGCAAGTCCGATTCCATTCTCAATTGCCCGGTAAGCCTCTGGTTTTCTACCGGTTCTGAAATAAACCGACCCAAGGGATATCTGGGCAATAGCCATATATTCCTGATTATTAGACTCCCGCGCCATTAAAAAGGCTTTATCAAGATATTCTTCGGCCTTAATATTCTCCTGCTTATTAAGATAGAGAACCCCAAGGTTCGAGTAAACTGTCATAAGCGAAGAATTGTTGATCTTTTGCGCAATATTTTGCGATTCCTCAAAGTTCTTCCTGGCTTTATCCAGATCACCGGATTTATCGCCAAGCGCACCCAGATTCAGGTACGATGCCTCCATCCCCTGTTGGGTCTTCTGATCTTCTAGAATTAAAAGTGCCCTTTGATAAGACTCAATAGCCTGGTCAGGCTGTTTGAGTTCATTGTATATGTAGCCAAGATTGATGCAACTGTTAGCTACCTGTGGGAACATCCGGTTTTTTTCGAAATACTCCTTTGATATAACCCCATGCCGGATAGCCTCATCAAAATTCCGGACAACACTGTAAACCATTCCAAGACTGTATTGCGCATTTGCCCACGAAACTGAATCACCATTTTCGAGGTGTGTACTTACTTCCTGGTTAAGATATTGAATAGCATAAACATACTCCGCGGCTTCAAAGGTAATTCTTGAAAGTTGCTTTAAAACCGCAGCCCTGACAGTCGGGTCGGATGATTTCTCAAGAAGAAACCTCAGGCTGTCGGACCTTTGCTGTGGAGTAGAGCTGCCTAAAGGTAATGCTAAAGCAATGAATGCCGCAAAAAGGGTCATTCTGAGCGATCTCATTCCGGTGGTTAAAAAGTCAGCCAAGACAACTAATTTGTAATTTTATTTGACACTATCCCGAACGGGTCTTCCTTACTAAAATCAGGCAGATAATTTGTGTTGCTTTCAAGTTCCTGAAGCCATCCATTGCGAAGCCCAAGTTTTTCCATCTCCGATATCACCTCTTCGTACTCTTCTTTTTTTACAGTCCTTCCTAAAAAGGGATGCCCCTTGACGGCAGGCATCGGATGATACTGCGACATAAGGGAAACACTAACTTTTTCAGAAAGCTCACTGGCAATAAACCGAAGTACCTGAAGACTGTTTTCGACTTGCCCGGGAATAACCAGATGTCTGATGATCAAGCCGCTTAAAGCCTGACCACTCTCATCGGTAATAAGGGGGGAGCCCTTTTGCCTGAACATTTCTTTAATTGACCTTCCTGCTACTTCGGGATAATCCCGAGCATCCGACAGCCCCCCGGCAAGTTTCGGATCAGAATATTTGAAATCCGTAATATAAACGTCAATTACGCCTTCAAGGTTGCGGATAACCTCAACTTTCTCATAAGCGTTTGTATTATAAACAATAACAGGCTTTCTACCTGTCATGTGGATTGCATTGATAATTTCAAGCATCTGTGGTACCATATGAGAAGGAGAAACGAATCCAAGTGCTTTACAGCCACCGTCAAGGTAGCGGTTGATTTGACTAACTATTTCCGTTAAGCTCCAGTCCCTGAATACTACCTGATCAGAGTTGGTACTGATCTGGCAATTCTGGCAATAGATACATTGAAGATTGCACCTTGTAAAGAATACATTGCAGATACCCGAAATACCACTTATTGGCGGCTCCTCGCCATTGTGAACGCAGATAGAGGAAATTTCAAACCCGGCACCGGCATTACAGTACCCGCGCATTTCGGAATACCTGTTTGAATGGCAATTGCGCGGACAAATCGTGCAATTGGTCAGTACTGTCGGATCAGTGTTGTTAAAACCTGGTTCAGGTAGTCTCATTTAGCAGTGCAGTAACTTATCGAATTTCAGGTAGAAAGCCCGATTTTCGTATTTGTCAAATATTTATTTATTTTAATTGTAAAAGTAACCCACACCAATATTAATTTTTGCATATCACCATTTTACGCAAAAACAAAACCATCCGTTGTCTATTGTTTCCCATTCAACTCAGCTTATTTATCATTCGGACACATTAAAAAGATTTTCCAAGTGTAAAAATTTTTTTATCCAATTGGTAAATTAATATACACATTCCTGATCACAACCAAATAAATTAAATTTCCCCTTAAGGTTTGATTTTGATTAAAGATGTATAATGCTGAAAGAACGACAAGGACAACAACAGATGCCTGGTATTCAGTTTATTAGAATAAAAAATTCAACTACTTCATCTGGATATAGTATCACAAAAATAGGTTATTTTATCATAACAATCATTTTAATTTCAAAATGTTAACTCTTTTTTTAAAGCACATT
>JBBQIQ010000160.1:0-8337 GCA_038325075.1 Bacteroidales bacterium
GTTCCTCACTTCGTTCGGAATGACTGGGCTTTCTGAGGTTAGATGGTGGGGAGGGGGTGGGTGGCGGCTTCGCCACCGCCCACCCCCTCAAAAATGCTAACTAATTGTCTTTCCGAACGAAGTGAGGAATCTCAACCTCTGTTTGCATTGTTTTCAATATTTAGTCGGACACTATTGTTTAAAAATATAGATATTTTTAAGCAAACCCTATTATAAGGGTTACAAAAGTTATCAGGCCTTCTGATTTTAATTTGTTAAGGCGGGGAAAAACAGATATGCCACCTACCCTGATACCAATGAGCATCTCAGCTATATTGGCGACAGATAAGTAATACTTTCAAGTTAATACGTACATTTGTTTAAAATTCAGAGAATGGTCAGATCAATGACAGGCTACGGGAAAGCCACTGCAACACTACCGGGAAAAACAATTACCATCGAAATAAAGTCGCTCAACAGCAAGCAATTAGACATGAACCTCAGGTTGCCGGCTTTGTTGCGCGAACGTGAATCTGAGTTCAGGAGTCTGCTTGCCAAAGCGGTTGAACGTGGGAAAGTAGAAGTAAACATCGGCATCGATTACACCGGAACTGAATTACCGGCCTCCATCAACCGCCCGCTGGCGATTGCCTATTACAATGAACTCAAATTACTTGCAAAGGAAACCGGCGAAACAAATTCCGATTTACTGTCAATCGTTATGAAACTGCCCGATGTTACCCGTCAAGCCAGGGAAGAAGCCAGTGAAAATGAAAGGATTGAAATTCTCAATGCTTTTAACAGGGCACTCGGTCAGTTTGAAGGGTTCAGGAAACACGAAGGAAAACTGCTTGAAACCGATTTTTTACAACGCATTGATATAATCCGGGACCTCCTTGTCAAAGTTGAACCTTATGAAGTTGAACGTAACAGGCTTCAACGCGAAAAACTAAGGACCGGGGTAGCCGAATTTATTGAAAGCAACTCGCTGGATGCTAACCGGTTTGAACAGGAAATCATCTATTATCTTGAGAAACTGGATATTACAGAAGAAAAAGTTCGCCTACTGAAGCACTGCAACTATTTCACTGAAACCTTAAAAGAAAAGGAAGCCAATGGACGAAAACTTGGTTTTGTTACCCAGGAAATCGGACGGGAGATCAATACACTTGGCTCAAAAGCAAACGATGCTTCCATTCAGAAAGTCGTTGTACAAATGAAAGATGAATTGGAAAAGGTTAAAGAACAACTGGCCAACATACTTTAGGTTGAACGATGAATCAGGTAACTGAAAAAAAGCTTATTATTGTATCAGCTCCTTCGGGTGCAGGGAAGACAACCATTGTAAAGCATCTTCTATCGTGCAACCTTGGACTGGCTTTTTCCGTATCAGTTACTTCACGGGCTATCAGGCCCTGCGAAACAAACGGGAAAGACTATTTCTTTATTCAGGAAAACGAGTTTAAAAAACTAATTGCAAACGGAGAACTGCTCGAATGGGAAGAGGTTTACAAAGGTACATACTACGGAACACTTAAATCTGAAGTTAACCGACTGATGAACGGAGGGCAGCATGTTATTTTTGATGTGGATGTAGTTGGTGGATTGAACATTAAGAAATATTTTGGAGCGAGGGCCCTCTCTGTTTTCGTAAGCCCGCCTTCGGTTGCTGAACTCGAAGCCCGGCTGAACCACAGGA
Organism: Bacteroidales bacterium; assembly: GCA_038325075.1. GTDB lineage: Bacteria > Bacteroidota > Bacteroidia > Bacteroidales > Lentimicrobiaceae > Lentimicrobium. The sequence continues at coordinate 1,679 of JBBQIQ010000160.1, forward strand.
AAACCGATTCGGTTGAAACCATCATGAAACGGATTGAAAAAGCGAAGTGGGAACTGGCGTTCGCCGATAAATTTGACTTTATCCTGGTTAATGATTCGCTGGAAAAAGCAAAAACCGAAGCACTGAAAAAGGTTGCTGATTTTTTAAACAATACGGGATGTAAGTAATAAATAGATATGCAGAAATCAGAAGTAGCATTAATGTTTTCGGATATCAAGGGTTACAGCCGCCTGCTTGAACTCGACGAACAGGATGCCATGGAAATACTGACCATTCACGATAAAATATCGCAGGAAGTCATTACAGAATACAATGGGTATCTTGTGAAGCGAAACGACGATTCTGTGCTTGCTTCATTCACATCGGTTAACGATGCTTACCTGTGTGCAATGGACTTTTTGGAAAGGCTGAAGGCTTTTAACGAAAACAAGCTTAAACCCAGACGGATACTGATAAGCATTGGCCTTCACAAAGGCAAGGTGGAAATCCGGAACGGTGCCATATTCGGCCAACAGATGAATATATTGGCCAGGCTCCAGGCTCTGGCAGAACCGGGCAGCATTTGCATGTCTGACACTATTTATAATGCCATTAGCCGGATCATCGACATTAAAGCCGTTGAATACAGGGGAATTGAATTAGAAAATCTTCCCGGCAGCCATAACATCTACAAAACGCTTTCAATTTATCGCGATGAGTTTAAAACAACGCGGCCAGTTTTTCAGCAAAAATCAGATTTCCGCTACAGAATCAGGGAAATTGAGCATGTAAGAGGGAACGGCTTGTCATTCATTGCTTCTGCAATTTCATCGTTTATCATCATTACAGGGTTTATTTTTATAGCCGCTGCATTCGAAGCGCACCAGGATGGCACTGTTTTTACAGAACTTATTAAATCCTGGTTCACAAGTCCGGCCCTCTATGCTGCCCTTATACCGGCCTCTATCTTTGTGGCTGCTTTTTATGCCAGAAGAAAAATGAGAGTCGTTTTCGACGACATCAGAGACGTTGACAGAATTCTTTCCTATATCATGACCCAACTTGGGTACCGCAGTCCGGCGCATTCAAAAGGTTTTATGATTTTCAGGCCACAAATTTCCAATTATTTTATACTCGGCATGCGTAAATTCAGGGCAAGGGTCGATGGGAACACTATTGTACTTCAGGGTCCGTATATCTACATGTCAAAACTTGTAAAGATGCTGAAATACTATGAGCAAACCGGGAAAACCGACAAATTCTAAAGCTACCGGGCTGTTTTTCGGCTCTTTTAATCCCATTCACAACGGGCATCTTTGTATTGCAGAATACATGATTGAGTATGGTGGTTTGAAAGAAGTCTGGTTTGTGCTCTCTCCACACAACCCGCTGAAAGATAAAACCACCCTGTTATCAGACTATGCCCGGCTCGAAATGGTACAAGCAGCCATAGAAGACGACAACCGCTTCAGTGTCAGCGATATAGAATTCCATCTGCCAAGGCCAAGCTACACCATTGATACCCTTACCCGCCTTTCGGAAAAATATCCGGAAAAACAATTTGTGCTGATTGCCGGTACCGATGTTTTTCCCACATTTCATAAATGGAAAAACTACGAACAGCTATTGGAACAATACCGTTTTATGATTTATCCCCGCGAAGAAGGCCGTGATCACCCGCTGCTAAAACACCCGTCGGTTCAACTGCTCAATGCGCCCAGGATAGAAATTTCGTCAAGCTTTATCAGAAAAACGTTGCTGAGCGGCAAAAAAGCCCGCTATTTTATGCCCGACAGCGTTTTCCGGTTGGTGGATAAGTATGGGTACTATCTTAGGTAGCCAGAAATAGTTATTCAAAGGAAGATTCGGTTATTTGAAAATATTCAGATCCTATCGTAAAAATAAACCGGCTTCCCTCTCCGGATATACTTTCAGCCCAAATCTTCCCCTTATGATTATCGATAAACTCTTTGCACAGGATTAAACCAAGACCTGTTCCTTTTTCATCTTTGGTGCCTTTGGTTGAGAAACTCTGGTCAATCCTGAAGAGCTTATTTAGTGATGCTTCCGTCATTCCAACACCATGATCAGATACCTGGACTCTTATACTACCATTATCAGATTGAATTTCAACTTCGATGGAGCTGTTTTCATATGAGAATTTAATGGCATTTGCTATAAGGTTGCGCAAAACAGTACTAATCATCGTTTTGTCAAGAGATATAAGGATCGAATCGAAAGATTTGCGGAAGAGTGAAATATGTTTGACATCAGCCTGGCTTTTCGAAAGTGCAATAACCTCATCCACAAGCAATGAAAGATTGACCAATGAGGGCTGATATTTAATAGCCCCTGTTTGCGATCGCGACCATTCCAAAAGATTTACCAGCAACTCCATGGTTTGCCCGGAGGCATTCTGCATCAATTTGGCGTAGATATCAATTTCTTTGGTATCACCCGTTTCAATGCCCTCGAGGAGTAAATTACTCAGTCCGACTATATTGTTAAACGGGCCCTTTAAATCGTGGGCAATAATTGAAAAGAACTTATCCTTTGTTGCATTGATTTCTGTGAGCTGTTTATTTGCATCAACAAGTTCAGCAGTTCTTTGCTTCACTTTCTGCTCAAGCATTTCATTGGCTTCTCTTAACTTATAAAGTAACAGTTTATTTTCAATCACCAGGTTATACTTTTCGAAAGCATCACTGATAATGTTTTCGAGTTCAGTTGGATTCCATGGCTTGGCTACATATCGATAGACATTGCCATCATTGATTGCATCAACAATGGCTTCAATATCTGTATAGCCGGTCAGAATCAGGCGAATTGCATCGGGATGATCGTTTTTAATTTTGCTAAAAAACTCAACTCCGGTCATTTGGGGCATTCGCTGATCCGATATCACTACATGTATTTCATGGTGAGTCATGATATCGATTGCCTCCAGCGGGCTATTGGTCAGAAAAACATTATATTGTTTCCTGAATTGCCGCTGCAGCGATTTGGTAATTTCGATTTCATCATCAACTATCAGCAGGTTTCTATTCCTATTTTCAGTCATTTGCAAAATCTTGGCATCCATTATTCAATTTTTTTAGGAATCAGCATGGAGAATGTTGTACCTGAACCATCGCCGGTTACAAAGGACAAAGTTCCCTTGTGCATTTCATTAATAATTTTAGAGGTTATGCTTAGCCCGAGTCCGGTCCCGGTTCCAACCGGTTTGGTGGTAAAAAACGGGTTAAAGATATCTTTTTGGATTTGCGTAGGAATTCCGCTTCCATTATCTGCGACTTTAATTTCAACCTGCGTTTCGTGCGGTATTACCGATATTGACAGTTTGCCATGATTATGGTTGATTGACTGCACACCATTGATAATCAGGTTAAGCAATGCCTGATTCAGCTCTGATGGATAACAATCGATCAAAATACTATCGGGGCCTGAGCAAGTAAACTCAACTTTATGCTTTTTAATCTCGGGCATGGCAAGTGAAACAGTACTTCGAATGCTTTCCATGAGTTCTATTTTTTTAACTCTGGCTTCATCATGCCGGGAAAAACGTCTGAGGTCTTCAACAATTTTTTTCATGCGGTTAATCCCTTCGAGTGAACCCTTGATCATATCGTTGTAATCGCTGAAGAGAAACTCAATGTCAAACTTTTCAGTTAATAACTCCGCTTCAGAAAGGTCTTCTGCATTGCCTGAAGATTCAATAATTCCTTTCAGGCCATCATAAGCTTTTACTATATCGTCGAATGCACTTCTGATACTGTGAAGATTACTGGATAAGAAAGCCAATGGATTATTTATTTCATGTGCTACACCCGCTACCAGATGCCCAAGGGCATTCATTTTTTCGGCATGTATCAGCATTGATTGGGTATCCTTTAACTTCTTCAGCGTTTGTTCGAGCATCTTTTTATCCTTAATTAGCTGCCGCTGAAGGTTGTTAATTTCGTTGTTCAGATCAAGCATTATCTCATTCTGGCTTGTGATCTGGCCTATATCCTGTTCTCCAATAATCAATAGCTGGTCATCTATCGCGTAAACTGTTCCCACAATGGTAGTGTCATTAAACGAACTGTTACCAATGGTAATTAAACCATTAAACAAAATATCCTTTTGAGGTTCGGCATTGACTAAACTCCCGAAGGTAGGATTGATGACTGAATCAGGCCCCAACCCTGGGGCTATTCGGCGCATTCCTTCATTGGCAGCGATAAGTATGCCTGACCGATAAAAAATGCAATAACTGACAACCTTACTGCTTTCGAACCATTTATTAATTATCGGGCTCCACAAGGAAGGAATTTCCATACGGCGATTTTATTAATTATGCCATGGATCGGGTTCATCCGTATGCTGATCCGCGAGAATTACAAAAAGTGGAATATTTGTTTGCATCCATGCATAATAAGGATATATTTCATGAAATGCCTCACCGGGAAGTTCAGTTTTAAGGATTTCAATCCAGGCATTAAGCTGTGACGCCCAATAATTCGACGAAAAACCGTGCCTGCGATAGGCCCTGAAAACCCAGATAACTGTTTCAACAAGCACTTCGGGTATAAAATGCTGAAAAACTGATTCCATAAATCTCACATGGTTCGCATGGTTATCATACATCATAGTGAGGTTATTCTTTCCGATCAAGGTTTCAATGTCAGGCCTTGCCAGCATTCGGCTGTTAATGAGATTGAGGCATTGGGCAGACTTCTCCGAATAGTCAGCAGCCGCCTGTGCGCCAACTTGTTTCAATTCACCGGCTGATTCAAGTAGAAAAGTTTTATCCATGGGTCTGATTTTTTTTGATAAAGTAGTCCAGTTTATGAAGGTCGCCAATGAACTTTACATTGACAAATTTTTCAGCCACTTCTCTCCCTCCATGCATAAAAGCCTGACCTCCGACTATAACCGGAAGTTCGGGGAACTCAAGCCTGATAAGTTTTAGCATATCTTCAAGAGTTGGCAAATGAAAGTATATGCTGAGAGACAGAGCCAGCATATCGGGGTTCTCTGATTTTATAAATTTAATCAACTCTGTAACTGGTACGTTGGCTCCAAGAAATAAGGCATCCCAGCCATTATTTTCGAAGACATTGGCTACCATCTTGATGCCCACCTGATGATATTCCTTTTCTACACAAGCCACCACTACCTTTTTACCAATCCTGATATCAGAAATCACCTGATCGTAAGACTCATTGAGGATTGCTTCGGAAATGAAGGTAGCCAGATGTTCAGTGGCTACGCTTATTTTATTGTTTTCCCACAGTTTACCAACACTGTAAAGTGCTGGTTTAAGCAACTCCTCATAAAGATTAATAACAGACGGATCAGACAGAAGTTTTTCGATTGCAATTTTTGAACAATCTTTTCTGTTACCCGAAATGAGACTGCTCAGAAATTCATCTGAAATACCTTTATAATTTTTTGCCATAATGTACAGAATGTAAATCCATTCGATTTACTATCAAAAATACTACAAAATGCTGAAGGCATGAATAAAATGATTGATTTCTAAAGTGATATCCTGAAAAGGTAGTCAAAAATCAATCAGTATTCTGATTAAGTGAAATCCATTCTGACATGTAATCAATTAAAGGACTAATTGAAAAAACACTTCACAAATATAAAGTTCCTATAAGATTATGGCCAACCCAATTAGAGATGGCGTTTCATAAAGTGCGCTATTACCGGGAAAATTTTTTCTGGCGCCTCCAGGAAACCCATGTGTGCGACATTATCGAGCAGCAGAATTTCGGCATGGGCGGGCAACATGGCCTGAGCTAACAGCTTCTGGTATGGCATCCGGCTGTCGTTTTTGCCGATTACAAAAAGCAAAGGAATCTCTGTTGACATCAGAAAATCAAGTGATCCCTCCCGTTCCAACATCCCATACAGGGCAGCCACCACGGATTTACCCGATGTGGATGCGGCCCGGTTACTCAAAATTTCAATTTCAGCAGCCAGCCGTTCTTTACTTTCATCGGCAAACAAATCAGGAATAAACTGGTGTATAAAGTTCGATCGGTTGTTTTTTACAATGTTCATGGTTCGGTGACGGTTTTCCCTTGCAGTTTCATCATCGGGAGCAGCATGGGAATGAAAGAGAACAACGCCTTTAACCAGTTCAGGATGCATTGTTGCAATCTTGAGGCTTACATAGCCGCCCATGGAATGACCGCAGATTGCAAACTTACTGATGCCGAGATGGTCAATCACGGCTTTCACGCATTCTGACATCAGTTCCATGGAGTGGATTTCATTTACAACCCCGCTTCTCCCATGGCCGGGAAGATCAACCATGAGCACACTAAAATCTTTTTCAAGCTGAGTGGCAAACCCATCCCAGATTTCGATGGATTCAAGAAAACCATGGAGTAAAACCACCCAGGACCCCTTGCCTGTAGTTCGATAATGAATCGGGGTGTTGCGGAAGGATATAAATTCAGACATAAAGGGTTACAGGGTTAAAGGGTTTCAGAGTTACAGGATTGGTGGCTAAGTAGTTGCAGTAGAGGACTTCATATTAAAGCCGGATTTTCCCGCAACGTATCGAAGCCCAGGGTTACAAAGTTACAGGGTTTCAGAGTTTAGGTGGCTGAGTGTTTTGCGACATAATTGTGTTTAATGACGAACTTTTAATTCGCAAAATGTATCGAAGCCCAGAGTTA
>JBBQIQ010000161.1:0-8333 GCA_038325075.1 Bacteroidales bacterium
GTTTCAGGGTTTCAGGGTTTCAGGATTACTGAGTTACAAAGTTACAAAGTTACAGAGTTACAAGGTTTCAAAGTTTCAGGGTTTCAGGGTTTCAGGATTACTGAGTTACAGAGTTACAGAGTTGGTGGCTGAGTAGTTGCAGTAAAGGACTTCATATTTAAGGCAGACCTTGCCGCAACGTATCGAAGCCCAGGGTTTAAGAGAACAGTGGTTTCATTAACTTTTATTTCGAAAGGACATTTTTAACAGGAATCAGAGCTTTTTTAATTTCTTCAATTCTTCTATGAAAAATTCCGAGATATGTTCTTTAGTAACGATTTCTTTGGGGTTCAGGTGATTTCCAATAGAATTTTCGGTTAAATCACCAGTGTATATGATGGTTTCAGTATAAGTAATGGCAGAAATATTGGGAAGCAATTCTTTGCTTTGTTTAATAATCCGGGATAATGGAATAAAATATTTTGCAATGAAATAAAGGTCGTAATAATCTCTTATAGTGTTTCTCTGCGCCAGCGTTGCCATTTTGAGAACGGCAATTATTTCAATACCGGCGATATTTATGTTAAGATACTTTTCTGAGAAGTCCATTACAGAAAAAGGCACCATTACAGCTCCGGAAGAAAAAAAAGTAACCTTCACCTCATCAATCAAAAAATCGAGCTGATAATCCTTCTCTTCACGGATAAGCCTGTATTTTGGAAAATGTTTTGATATTTCGCGCTTTATTGATGTCGCGGGTATTTTCTCTCCATCAAATATAAAATCCAGATCCTCACTCTGACGGTGCCCTATCTGCAAAGCTAAAGCTGTTCCGCCTGCAAGCGTATAACGTCTGATAAACGAAAGCTCTGCAATCTTATCAAACAATGCTGCCGTTTTTACCGGAATATGATTTGTGCTGATAACCATCTTAAATCAATATTTTTTTAATAAAAAACGCCCTCTTTTTCCATCTGTTGCCGGCTTCAATTTTTTTCTGGACTTCTGCTATCTCATGAGAGGTGAACAGCTTGGCAATATTAAACATATCTTCCAGATCACCGTAAAGCAATACATTTTCAAGAACGACCATTTTGGGCAGATTAGCATCCGCCTTATACTGCCAGAATATATATTTTGGGAATGATGAAATCAACATCCGGAATGACTTTTTACAAATTTACAAAAAATAATCAGGTTTGAAAAAGTAAGTTGGCTTTAAATATTCAGTAATCGTAGGCAATTTAAAAGGAAGAGGTGATAAGTATCAGGAAGATTCAAATTTGTCCTCCTGTTGCCTGCTTCGGGTCAGATCAACTAAATTGATCTCGATAAACTTTTTGTTTCCTACCTTTGCGGGACTTATCCAAAACACTGCTTACCAGAGATGTCAATTATTGTCAGTAACATCAGCAAACAATTCGGGAGGCAATTAGCCCTTGATCAGGTTTCCTTCAGTATTCAGCCGGGTGAAATTGTAGGTCTGCTGGGTCCCAATGGTGCCGGGAAATCGACCATGATGAAAATCATCACCTGCTTTATACCGCCAACTTCGGGTGACATCAGCGTTCATGGTTTCGATATCCGGGAGCAATCGCTCGAGGTGCGCAAAAAAGTAGGCTACCTTCCCGAAAACAATCCACTCTACACCGAAATGTATATTAAGGAATACCTTGAGTTTGTAGCGGGAATTCATCAACTCGGGAAAAACACCCGTCAAAGGGTGGAAGAGATGATGGATGTTACCGGCTTAAATCCGGAGAAAAGCAAAAAAATCGGGGCTCTGTCAAAAGGTTACCGGCAACGGGTTGGCCTTGCACAGGCTATGATACATGATCCGGAAGTGCTTATTCTCGATGAACCCACCTCAGGGCTTGATCCAAACCAATTGATTGAAATCAGGAATCTGATCGTTGAAATTGGCAGACAGAAAACCATTATGCTTTCCACGCATATACTTCAGGAAGTCGAAGCCATCTGCAGCCGCGCAATTATCATAAACCAGGGGAAAATTGTAGCCGATGATACCACCGGGCACCTGCTGAGCAATGCAGCCGGCGGCGAACTGGTGATGGTAGAATTTGATAAAGAGATTCAACCCGCAGGATTAAAATCCATTAAAGGAGTTGTCACTGTTAAAAAAATGCAGGGCCAGTCCTGGCTGGTAGAATCGGCCAAAGACACCGATGTGCGACAGGAAATATTCAGGTATGCCGTTGATAACGGGCTGACGGTGCTATCCATGCAAAAGCAAAGCAACAGCCTGGAAGATGTTTTTCAGCAACTGACGAAGCCTTGAGAATTTCGGATTCCGGATTGTGGATTGCGGATTCCTGGAATATTTTGATCAATTCGAAATCTAAAATCGAAATCCGAACCGGAGCGAAGCAACTTGTCCCCCCCCGCCGAAAAAACGGGGCAAGCTTCCCACTTTGGCGGAGGAGTTCAGCGAAGCTAAATCCAAAATCCGATTCCGCACGTGCGGGACTGAAATCAGCTAATCCGCTAATCTGCTAATCAAAAATCCGAACCGTAGCGGAGCGAAGGAAACAAATACAAAATCTGCTAATCCGCTAATTTGCGAATCAGCGAATCCAAAAATCCGAACCAGAGCGAAGCGAAGAAAACAAATGCAAAATCAGCTAATCCGCTAATTTGCTAATCAGCGAATCAAAAATCCGAAATCCGAAATAATTAAACTACCTTTGCCGCAACGGTTTCGGCCGCGATGGAAAAATTTGATTGATTGCAACCATTTAAAAAAATGCTAAAGCAATTCCTGCCGTTGATCATCCTTTCCGCTTAACCTATTGTTTTTAACACTTAAATTTGCTGAAATGGCATATCTGTTTACTTCAGAATCCGTATCGGAAGGACACCCCGACAAAGTAGCCGACCAGATTTCCGATGCATTATTGGATGAATTCCTGAGATTTGACCCCAACTCCAAAGTTGCCTGCGAAACCCTTGTAACAACCGGCCTTACTGTTTGCAGCGGCGAAGTGCGCACCGAAGGTTATGTTGACCTGCACAAGGTCGTTCGTAAAACCATCGCCGATATAGGTTACACCAAAAACGAGTATCGTTTTGAAGGGGAATCCTGTGGCATTATTTCCACCATTCACGAACAATCACAGGACATCAACCGGGGCGTTGTTCGCGAAAACCCGGAAGATCAGGGTGCCGGCGACCAGGGGATGATGTTTGGCTACGCTACCCGCGACATGGACAACCTGATGCCCATGCCCATCGAGCTGGCGCATATTCTGCTTCAGAAACTGGCCGAAATCCGCAAGGGAGGCAAGGTGATGACCTATCTCAGGCCTGATGCAAAATCGCAGGTTACCATCGAATACGGCGATGACAACCGTCCGGTAAGAATTGACACCATCGTAATTTCAACCCAGCACGATGATTTCGCCGATAAATCCTTGCCGGAAAAAGAAGGTGACGAACTGATGCGCCTGAAAATTGAACAGGATGTCCGCGAAATCCTTATTCCAAAGGCCATCGCCGATTTGCCTGAAAGGGTTAAGAAGCTGTTTGAAGATCATTTCACCCTTCATGTGAATCCGACAGGTAAATTTGTAATCGGAGGCCCACATGGCGACACCGGGTTAACAGGCCGTAAGATTATTGTTGACACCTACGGTGGCAAAGGGGCACATGGTGGTGGTGCTTTCTCAGGCAAAGACCCCTCAAAGGTTGACCGTTCAGCCGCTTATGCAGCCAGGCATATTGCGAAAAACTTAGTATTTGCCGGCGTTGCTGATGAGGTTTTGGTTCAGGTTGCTTACGCAATTGGCATCGCCCGCCCGGTTGGATTGTATGTTAATACTTATGGAACCGCACATGTGAAAGATGCCAACGGAAAAACCCTGACCGATGGTGCTATTTCAAAAAAAGTAGATGAGATCTTCGATATGCGCCCTTATGCAATTGTTAACCGGTTTGGTTTGAGAAATCCGATTTACGGACCAACCGCAAGCTATGGTCACTTCGGGCGTGAAGCACGAACCGAGGAGGTTGAGGTTTATTTCTCAAATGGCGACACCTTTGATAAAGTTAAGGATGGTAAAATCTGTCATTTTAAAAATGTAAAGCTTTTTGCCTGGGAAGAAACAGACTATTTCAATCAGGTGAAGGCTGCTTTTGGAATATAGCTACAGAAGAGGGAATACAAATAATAAAGAAATGGCCGCAGCTAAAAAGCTACGGCCATTTTCTTACAGAGGTATAAAGGTTGTTTTATTCTGTTTAAGATGGATCAGAAATGCAATAAAATAAGATAGCCCCGGTAATGCCGGGGCTATCTTTACATTAAGTCAAACAAGTATTCCAAGTAATCCAAGTTTTGAGTAATTAACGCTTAACAACGAATTTTCGTGTGATTGTAGCAGAATTATTTATCATCAGAGAGTAAAAGTAGATTCCGTTTTTGAGGTTGCTTACATTGAGTGAAGCTTTACCTTCAGTTTTTTCAAGAGTTAATTCATCAATAACCGTGCCGAGAAGATTTATTACCCTAATTCGTGCATTGTTTGTATAAGCCGGAAGCTTATAGTCGAAGTTAACATTACCGGATGCAGGATTGGGATAGGCATTTGAAATTTCAGAGAGCAAAAGATGATTGTTATTCACACCCAGGTATCCAATCACAAAATTCACAGTAATAAAACTTGAATCAACAGGATTATCAACATCAAAAAACACAAATTTTGAAGTTGACGTACCCAATGGACTGTGGTAAGCTATATCTCCGGTAAAATTAGGCGAAAAAGCCCCTGGTTCAATAACAATTGCATCCGGCGACTCTGTTACAAAAGCCGGATAACATGATAACCAGCACATGGTAATTTCAGCACTGTCACCTAAAGCAATGTCATACCTTCTTACTTTAACACTCTTTCTGCTTCCACTTACATTAAAAACATCCAGTTCTATTGAACCATAACCAATTGATGGAGTACAAAGAAAATCGATGGTTTGACCGGTTTTTTCGTTACCCGATTTATCTTTAATAACCAGTGATTGAGAATAGCCTGTTGAAATTCCAAACAGGCCAATAACCAAAAAAAGTATAAGTTTCTTCATAACGAAAGATTTAAAGTGAATTGCATCAAAAATTATGCTAAAATAACACGCAAATACAAATAATTCAGAAAGTATGTTAAATCTTAAACAAAAACCCAATAACCAACTGAATTATAATTTTGTACCTGCTGCAAAACTAAATATTTATGTAATGGTGTAAGGAAATTCTTTAAAATATTTTTTAAAAACTTTTCAACACTTAAATTGTTTAAAATAATGCTGATCTTTGCAACAAGGACATCACCTTAAATCACACATTATGAAAAAAATAGCACTCAACATCCTGTTGATAACCCTGACTTTATCCGGGTTCAGCCAATCACAGCGTCTTGTTTTATTGGAACATTTTACCCAGGCGAGTTGTGGCCCCTGCGCAGGTGTCAACCCGGGGCTTCATACCTTATTGACAGCCAATCCTGATAAAATGACTTCTATCATGTACCACACAAGCTGGCCTGGTTATGATCCGATGTATAACCACAATACTGTGGATGCTGCAGCCCGGACATCCTATTATGGTGTAAATAGTGTCCCAAATTCAGTTTTGGATGGTAATTATTACAATGGCCACCCGGGTGGCTGGAATATCAACACCGTAAATATACGCTATGCTGTTCCATCTCCTTTTAGCCTTTCGATAAATCAGCAACTTTCTGCAGGCAACGATACCTTATTTGTTACCATGCTTGTTGAAGCGACCGCCGATGTTAACGGGCCCATTACAGCTTTCATGACCGTCATTGAGAAACACATACATTTCAACACAGCCCCCGGCAGTAATGGGGAAAGGGACTTTTACAATGTGATGAAGAAACTCTTACCGACCAAAACCGGTATTTCGTTGCCAACACCTATAGTTGCGGGAGATTATGTGATTCTTCAATCTTATTGGGTATTGGCCAACGTTTACACCATTTCTGAATTAAGCGTTGTAGGATTTGTTCAGAACCCCACCACCAAAGAGGTGCACCAATCCGCCAACCTGCTTCTTACCCCTCTTACCGCCCTACATACCAACGATGTTCAACTGACTTCATTTACCAATATGATTGACAAATATTGTGAGACCTCGTTCCAGCCCAGGTTTACAATTCGCAATAACGGGAACGCATCGCTTACCAGTATGGGCATAAAATACCAGGTAAATGACGGGGAAATATTCGATTACATCTGGTCGGGAAACCTGCCTTTTTTGGGCAATTCTGAAATAGAACTTCCGGAAGTAAATTTCAGCCTGTTGAGCCAAAACCACCTGAAGGTTTACATTGATGAGGTAAATGGTGTTGCTGATAATTACCACAAAAACGACACACTCGTTCATAATTTCATTCCGGCACTTCAGGCTTCGCGGAATATACAGGTTAAAATACGCACCGACAATTCGCCCGAACAGGTTACCTGGGACATCACAAACAGCGGTGGTGAGGTCGTTTTCTCGGGCGGTCCGTACACCGAAAGCAACACCGTTTTCACACACGAAACCGTGCTGTCTTCTGACGACTGCTACGAATTTAAGGTCTATGATGCCGGTGGAAACGGGCTATGCTGCACAAACGGAACCGGATTCTACAGTTTGAAGTCAGGTGCAGTTACCATTGCACAGGGCACCCAGTTCGGTGATGAGATTGCTGCCCAGTTTGAGGTAGTCAGCGTTGGTATAAACGACATTCCTGTTGGTTCAGCTTTTCAAGCTTATCCCAATCCAGCAAAAGAGCAGATGTTCATTGACTTTACTGCAGAAGTGAATCAAAAAGTGAAGATCAGTATTTACAATCAGTTGGGACAAGTTGCTTATTTAACTGAAGTGAATGCTCAGTCTGGTGTTAATCAAAAACTGGAAATCAATACCAGCACCTGGAATCCGGGCATTTATATGATCAGATTTGATAATGGGAATGAGATCAACAGCAGAAAAGTGACAGTTGGAAAATAGATTTTCCAGGTGATATTTTAAAACCCTCCGGTTAATTTGGCCGGAGGGTTTATATTTTTTGTAGAGTTGGTTTGCAGGCTGAGCCTGCCAGGATATAAAGGCGGAGGCAGAACCTCTGCCGAACTTTAATGAATAGCTAAAATAAAATCAGAATATACCATCGATCAATAGATCATCGGCAAAGTTGGGCAATGTAACTTTCAGGAGGGGTTCGGCTTGCATGGCACGTTTGATGGCAAAGATGGCTTCTTTGTTGCGGGCCCATGAACGGCGCGAAATTCCGTTGTTCACATCCCAATGGAGCATGGCGCGCAGGCGGCGGTCGGCATCGGCTGAACCATCGAGCAACATGCCGAAGCCACCATTGATGACTTCACCCCAGCCTACGCCGCCACCATTGTGAATGGAAACCCAGGTGGCACCGCGGAAGGAATCGCCGATCACATTCTGAATGGCCATATCGGCGGTAAAACTGCTGCCATCGTATATATTGGAGGTTTCACGGTATGGCGAATCGGTGCCGGATACATCGTGGTGATCGCGGCCCAGCACAACCGGGGCACAGATGCGGCCATCGGCAATGGCTTTGTTGAAAGCAGCGGCAATTTTGGTGCGGCCCTCGCAGTCGGCATAAAGAATGCGGGCCTGAGAACCAACCACGAGGTGATTTTCTTTGGCACCCTTAATCCATTTGATATTGTCTTTCATCTGCTGACTGATCTCAACCGGTGAAGTGGCAGAAATCTCCTCCAACACTTCCATGGCAATGCGGTCGGTGGTGTCGAGGTCATCCGGTTTGCCCGAAGTGCATACCCATCGGAATGGGCCGAAACCATAATCGAAACACATAGGTCCCATTATATCCTGAACATAGGAAGGATAGCGGAATTTGCCACCTTCCTTAAAAATATCGGCCCCTGCCCTGCCCGACTCCAGCAGAAAGGCGTTGCCGTAATCGAAGAAATACATTCCATTTCCACTCAGGGTGTTGATAGCTACTACCTGCCTTTTCAGGGATTCCTGAACACGCTTCTTAAATTCTCCCGGTTGATGGGCCATCATATCGTTGGATCCCTCATAACTCAGGCCAACCGGATAATACCCACCAGCCCAGGGATTGTGCAGCGACGTCTGATCGGAACCCATATCCACGAGGATATTGCGCTCCGCAAGCCGCTCCCACAAATCCACTATATTGCCGAGATAAGCAATGGAGCGGGCTTTCTTTTCGGACTGATATTTCAGCGCGAGGTCAATGACCGTGTCAACATTATCTGAAATCTCATCTACCCAGCCCTGACTGTGCCGCTTATTAGCTGCCTGCGGG
>JBBQIQ010000162.1:0-8280 GCA_038325075.1 Bacteroidales bacterium
AGCGACCGCAAAGCCGGGAGAGGCAAGATTGTGAAGGTGATACCCGAAACCATGGAAACCGATAAAACCGCTTCCAGGCCTCTTGATCTTTCCATCACCAAAACAGTGGTCGGAATCTTTATCACATTCATTTTATTACTCATCATTTTCTTCCAGGTAGCAGGAGCCTACAAACGCAACGCTGGCCGTGCCCCTAAAGGACTGCAATCTCTACTTGAGCCGGTTATTCTGTTTGTCCGCGACGATATAGCCGAACCATCCATCGGAAAACACTACAAGCGCTTTATGCCATTTTTGCTTACCCTTTTCTTTTTTATATTTTTCAGCAACCTGATTGGCCTCTTCCCGTTTTTTCCGGGGGGCGCCAATGTTACAGGCAATATAGCAGTAACTTTGGTTCTTGCGGCTTTCACTTTTGCCATCACCACATTTATTGGTAACCGCTCTTACTGGCTGCATATTTTCAATCCTCCGGGAGTGCCCTGGTGGCTAAAATTCCCATTCCCATTGATCCCGATAATCGAGCTAACCGGTGTATTTATAAAACCATTTGTATTGATGGTCCGTCTTTTTGCCAACATGACAGCAGGACACATCATCGTACTTGGCTTTATGAGCCTGATCTTTATTTTCGCCAATATGAATCCGGTCCTTGGATACGGAGTATCACCGGTTTCGGTGTTGTTCTCGGTATTCATCGGCCTGCTCGAACTGCTTGTTGCCTTCATTCAGGCTTACGTATTTACCATGCTATCGGCATTGTATTTTGGGATGGCAACCGAAGAACATGAACATTCTTCCGAATCATCGCATTAGCAATTTTTTTATTTACAGATAACCCTTTAAATCAATCAATTATGTCACTATTAACAACACTATTACAGGTAGCTGCTGATCTGGCCCCCATTGCAAAAATGGGCGCCGCACTGGGTGCAGGTATTGCTTCAATCGGAGCCGGAATCGGCATTGGCAACATTGGCCGCGGCGCGCTTGAATCAATGGCCAGACAGCCTGAATCTACCGGCGACATCAGATCAAACATGATTGTGGCAGCCGCCCTTATCGAAGGGGTTGCTTTCTTCGCAATCGTGGTTTGTCTGCTTGTTGTATTTATTTAGTGGTAAAATATCCCGGCAGGGTAACGGTTGGTTGCCTTGTCGGGATAATTTCATTGAAAAATCATTAAACAAAACAATATGGAATTAGTAAGTCCCGGAATTGGGCTCATATTTTGGATGACATTGGCCTTTGGCCTTCTGTTGTTCATACTTGGCAAGTTTGTATGGCCACCGGTTATGAGGGCCCTCAACGACAGGGAACAGGCGATTGAACAGGCTCTGCACGAAGCCGACAAAGCCCGCAAAGAGATGGAAGGGCTGCGTTTCAGCAATGAACAACTGTTGCGCGAAGCAAAAGATGAACGTGATGCCTTGCTTCGGGATGCCCGAAAAGTGCGCGAAACGATTATAGAAGGAGCACGCGTTAAAGCCAACGAGGAAGCGAACCGCATCATTGAAAACGCAACCGAGCGCATCCATTTTGAAAAGATGGCAGCCATTACTGAACTTAAAAACCAGATCGCCAACCTTTCGATAGAAATTGCCGAAAAGGTGCTTGGACAGGAACTTTCAAATCCTGAAAAAGACAAAGCCATTGTCCAGAAATCAATCAGTGGGATTACCCTTAATTAGAATTTATGGACAATCCCAGGATTAATATTCGTTATGCCCGGGCCTTGTTTGAGCTTGCAAAAGAGAACAATGCCCTTGAAGAAGCCAATGCCGACATGGCTTTATTGGCCAATACGTGCAGGCAGAATCGTGAATTACAGTTGCTCCTGAAAAGTCCGGTGATCAATGCAAAGAAGAAAATCAACATCATTCGTGAGATTTTCAGCAAGTCGATGGGTAAAGTTTCGATGAGTTTCATTGATATCATTATCCGTAAACGACGCGAAGAACACCTTTTTCAAATTGCACAGAAGTTTGGCGATCTGTATCGCGAACACAACCATATAAAGAAAGCCGTTGTTACCACCATTTCGCCGCTTACCGATGAAATGCGCAAACAACTGCTTGAGGTTCTTTCGAAGCAAACCGGCTCAACCATTGAACTGGAGGAAGAAATTGACCCGGCCATTATCGGTGGGATGATTGTAAAACTCGAAGGCATTCAGTTTGATGACAGCATCCGTAAGAAACTTCAGAACCTCCGCAGTGAATTTAATGTAAATACCTTTATCAGAGAATTTTAAACTTAGTTAACAGATGGCAGAAATTAAACCCGCAGAAGTATCGGCAATTTTACGGCAGCAGCTTGCCGGCTTCACCACAGAAGCCGAGTTGGAGGAAACCGGATCAGTATTACAGGTCGGCGATGGAATTGCCAGGGTATATGGACTCAACAGTGTTCAATCCGGCGAACTGATAGAATTTACCACAACCGGAGTTATGGGAATCGTTCTCAACCTTGAAGAAGACAATGTCGGCGTGGTAATGCTTGGCGAAGGATCAGGCATTAATGAAGGCGACCTGGTGCGCCGTACCCGGCGCATTGCTTCCATTCCGGTTAGCGAAGGCATGTTAGGCAGGGTAATTAATACCATTGGTGTACCGATTGACGGTAAAGGTCCGATTACAGGCGAAATTTTTGAACTGCCGTTAGAGCGCAAAGCCCCCGGAGTAATTTTCAGGCAGCCTGTAAACGAACCGCTGCAGACCGGTATTAAGGCCATTGACTCAATGATCCCCATCGGCCGCGGACAGCGGGAATTGATTATTGGTGACCGGCAGACCGGTAAAACGGCCATAGCCATTGATACGATTATCAACCAGAAGGAATTTTACGATAAGGGTGAACCCGTTTATTGCATTTATGTAGCCATCGGCCAAAAGGGAAGCACCGTCGCCAACATTGTTCAGACCCTCGAAGAAAAAGGCGCCATGAGCTATACGGTGATCGTTGCTGCCACTGCCGGCGACCCCGCTGCCATGCAGTTTTATGCGCCATTTGCAGGCGCTACCATCGGTGAATACTTCCGCGATACCGGACGTCCGGCCCTTATTATCTACGATGACCTTTCGAAACAGGCTGTTGCTTACCGCGAAGTATCGCTTCTGCTGAGGCGACCGCCCGGACGCGAAGCATATCCGGGTGATGTTTTCTACCTGCATTCACGGTTGCTTGAAAGAGCCGCCAAGATCATTGCATCCGACGAAATTGCTGCCCGTATGAACGACCTGCCTGAATCACTGAAATCTAAAGTTAAAGGCGGCGGTTCACTCACGGCCCTTCCGATCATTGAAACACAGGCCGGCGATGTTTCAGCTTACATTCCGACCAATGTTATCTCCATCACGGATGGTCAGATATTCCTGGAAACCAACCTTTTCAACTCCGGGATAAAGCCTGCCATCAATGTAGGTATCTCTGTTTCGAGGGTGGGCGGCAACGCCCAGATTAAATCGATGAAGAAAGTAGCCGGAACCCTGAAACTTGATCAGGCACAGTACCGCGAACTGGAAGCATTTTCGAAATTCGGTTCCGACCTGGATGTTGTCACCAAATCAATTCTTGACAAAGGTGCCCGTAATGTTGAAATCCTGAAACAGCCACAGTATTCGCCAATGAGCGTTGAGCAACAGGTGGCTATTATTTTCTGTGGCTCCAAAGGATTGCTCCAAAAAGTCCCGGTTAAAAGTGTTCACGATTTTGAAACCGAATACCTGCACCGGTTGGTTGATACCCAGCCTGAACTTCTCGAGTTGCTGCGCAAAGGAAACTACACGCCCGAAATTGAAAAACAACTCGAAGAGATAGCACGTGATCTCAGTAAAAAATATGAAGTATAACGAATCAATTTTTCTGAAATGGCAAGCCTGAAGGAAGTCAGAACCAGAATAGCCTCGGTAAAATCGACCCAGCAGATTACCAGCGCCATGAAAATGGTGGCTGCCTCGAAACTACGCAAGGCCCAAACGGGCATTCTGAAGTTGCGGCCATTTGCCCAAAAACAGAAACAAATGCTGCAGGAACTGAGTGCCGGGACTGATAGCATGGATTCGGGCAATTATACGGCTGTTCGACCGGGGAACAGGCTTTTGATCGTCGCATTATCCTCTAACCGGGGGCTTTGCGGCGCTTTCAATTCCAATGTAATAAAAAAGGTTAACGTTATCGCTTCCGGCTATGGCAAACCCGGAAAGTCTGATGATCTGGCATTGATAACCATTGGCCGCAAGGTTACTGAATACTATCAGCGGCTGAATTACAAAATCCTTGAATCGCACGATGACCTATACGACAACCTCTCTTTCAGCAATACTTCGGTAATTGCCGAAAAACTGATGCAGTTGTTCAGGGAAGGACATTTTGACAAGATTCAGTTTGTCTATCATCACTTTAAGAATGCGGTGACCCAGAAACTGATTGTTGAACAGTTTCTACCTGTTGAGCCTCCTCCAACTAACTTAGAATCAGCCGCATCGATGCCGGATTATATTTTCGATCCTTCAAAAGAGGATATCCTTGAAGTGTTGGTTCCTCAAATCCTGAAAACCCAGGTTTACAAAGCAATTCTTGATTCATGGGCTTCCGAGTTAGGAGCCAGGATGACAGCAATGTCGCAGGCTACTGATAATGCTACAGAATTACTGAAAGACTTAAAGCTATCATACAATAATGCAAGGCAGGCTTCTATTACTAAAGAGATCCTCGAAATTGTCGGAGGTGCTGAAGCATTAAAAAATAGCTGATAATGAAACTTTAAGCAAATATTTTTGTTTAACTGATGTATAAAAACTTTAAACATGATCTCAAAAAAAGTTGACGAAGCCATCAATGTCCAGATTAAGAATGAAGAACATTCTTCAAGGATTTACATGGCCATGGCATCGTGGTGCGAAACCAAGGGTTTTCGCGGTGCAGCAAATTTTCTTTACAAACAGTCGGACGAAGAGCGCATGCACATGCTCAAATTCATCAAATTTCTAAACGACAGAAGCGGTTATGCAGTGCTGTCAGAACTTGAAATTCCGGCTTCAAAGTACAAATCGTTGCTCGATGTTTTCAAGCATGTTATGAGCCACGAAGAGTTTATTACCGATTCTATCAATAAACTGTATGAAGTTTCATTGAAAGAAAAGGATTATACCACGGGTAGTTTCCTGCAATGGTTCATCAATGAGCAGATTGAAGAAGAAAGTACCGTACACGGAATTCTCGATAAGATGAACCTGGTAGGCGAAGACAAAGCCGGCATGTTCCACATTGACAAGGAACTTGAGACGATGGCGGCAGCTAAGGTTGTTGCTCCCGTTGCTTAAAGTTCACACCTTAAGAAATTCCAGGGTTATAAAAACACTGTAGGGACACGACATGTCGTGTCCCTACAGTGTTTTTATAATATGCCTGATTCCGGTATCAGTTTATCCTCATCATAAATTGATAATTGGATTCCCCTGCTTTATTTCTTTGGATTTTCTATTGTTCCGCACAATTCATCATACCATTTTTCGCCATATTTTCTGATAAGCGAATCCTTCAGGAATTTATACAGCGGAACATTCAACTTCTTTCCATATTCCAGAGCCGGCCGGCAAACATGCCATTCGTGGTAATTCACTGCATCAAAGTCGTTGTATTTGCTAATTCTGACCGGATAAAGATGACACGATACCGGTTTCCGGAATTTTGATCTGCCGGCTTCCCAGGCTTTCTCAACGGCACAGGCAGCAATACCCTCATCGGTAAAAACCACAAAGGCACATTCGGCGCCGTTTACCAGGGGAGTAACATAATGACCGTGCGCATCATAGTCGAATACGCCAAGTTCATCCACTGCTTTAATTCCAACCAACCGCATAAACGGCTTAATGTTGTCAAGGTTATCTTCGAGTTCTGAGATTTCACTTTCGTCGAGCGGCGCACCGGCATCGCCTTCCACGCAGCAGGCGCCTTTACAGGCAGCGAGATTGCAGACAAAACAAACCTTACCCAGATCGTCGGAATTAAGTGTGTTGTTAATGGCTATCATGTGGCGAAGGTATGCATTTCAGGTTTACAGGGTCATAGGGTTTAAGAGTTCAATCCCGCACGTGCGGGACAAAAGTTCAAGGGTTACAGGGTTACAGGGTTATAGGGTTACAGAATTTCATGGTTAAAGAACGTAGGTGGCTGAGTGTTTTGCGACATATTCGTGTTAAATGACGTAATTAAGATTCGCAAAATGTATCGAAGCCCAGATTGTAGAGACGCGATGCTTCGCGTCTCTGGCTATATTGGGTTACAGGGTTACAGAATTTCATGGTTAAAGAACGTAGGTGGCTGAGTGTTTTGCGACATAATTGTGTTTAATGACAAACTTTTGATTCGCAAAATGTATCGAAGCCACTTGTCCGATAAAAATATATGTAATTAATTGTTTTTGATCAATGCTTTTATATCTTTGTCAATATAAACGCTTTACATGCTCTCCACATCCGGCTTACTGATTGTTACCAGGTGGTTTTTGTTTTCATTCTTCTTCCTGATCACGTCTTCGGCAACCGTTGATAATGCCTCGTTTCTGATAAATGAGAAAGAATCTTCATGGGAGCTTCTTGAAAATTCTGAAGGGGTGAAAATCTATTTTCGTTGGATCGACATTTCGGATAAAATAAGGGTTCGTGAGCGGAAAGCCGAAATCATGGTACACAACTCACTGGAGAAATCCCTTGAAGCAATTACCGATGAGAAGGAGATTTCTGCCTGGATGTCAGGAATCAAAAAAATTACGATCCTTCACCGTGAAAATCCTCATAAATGGTACACCTACTCACTTTATGGCCTTCCATGGCCATTCAACGACCGTGAGATGATTACAGTGAATGCATTGTCGTACACTGCAAAAAAGGACAAAATATTTCTGAATATGCAGAGCAGCGATGAAAGCTATCCTCCGGCAAAAGGAGTTGAAAGACTGACGAACTACAAGGCAAGCTGGGAACTGTTCGAAGTAAAACCCAACCTGGTGAAAATGACTTTTATTGCGCGTTCCGAAGATCCGCCCGCCTTCCCACGGTGTATTCAGGACCCTGTGATAAAAAATGTTTTTCATAAAAATATGGTCAGTCTCAGGGAATTGCTGGATGCGAAAACGGAAACTGAATAATGCGATGCTATTTTTTATAATCATTCCTTCAAAGCGTTTTGCTACCACATTAAACCGGCAAGTTGATCCTTTACCTCATCCAGGGACGGTGTAATGCCAAAACTTAGTATTGGTTCAAGATAGTGGAGACTGTGTTCACTCTTAAATCGTTCTTCCCCACCCCCGGTTATGTTCAGCATAATCAGTGCATCTTTCTGTACCAGTCCCTCTTTTACGGCATTTGTAAGAGATGCGGTTGCAACCGCTGAGGCAGCATAGATGTCAATACCTTCGGTCTGCAGAAACAGTTCCTTTGCAGCCCTGGACTCCAGGTTAGTTGCTTTCAGCACATCGCCACCAGCATCGCACATTGCATCGTACAGCCCGCCGATGATCGGATACGGAGGTTTCCGGTTCGACAGCACTTTGGCATCAATTTCGGTCACATGTTCGCGGGCAAGATCATCATCATAAGGAAGCATGACACGAGAACCAGCCTTCCAGGCCTCATAAATCGGAAGAAAGGGTGCATTCTGCGAAACCATCAGTTTCATTTTATTGGTTCCGAAACGTCCGTCTTCAATCAGGCGCAGGTTGGCCTCCCAGGCGGCAATGGCACCGGTGCCACTACCTACTGCCTGAAAATAATAATCAGGAATACGACCAATGGTGGTCACTGCTGAAAGGGTTGTGGTGCCCATTCCATCGCGGCGGGCCACGTTTTTGGCACCCCCTTCAGCAAGGAAACCTTCGCACTGGGTAGCCAGGTTAGAAAGGTGAATGGCATCGAAATAGTCGCTGCCAAAAGCGGTAACCGCCAGTTTTACACAATCATTGAGCGGCGCATCAAACCACAGGGCATTGATATAATCGTGCGGAACACAGAGCAATAATGAAATATGATTATCAGAGCATACTTTGGCAAATGCCCTGGCCGTATTGCCTGCCGAAGCGACCACCAACACCTGTTTCTGAGCCGGATCAAGACGACCACACACAGAATAGGCTTCAGTTTCCTTAAAAGAGCAGGTGGTCATTTTTGCACCTTTCTCAGGCCAGTAACCACTGAAGGTAATCCACAGATTAGTCAGCCCCATGGCATTGGCCAAACCCTCACTCTTATAGGTTACCGGAGCCGAAGAACCTTTCAG
>JBBQIQ010000163.1:0-8215 GCA_038325075.1 Bacteroidales bacterium
TTGATAGTTTCAGGTGGGATTGGTAAAGTCAAATTGGAAGTGAAACCGCTCGAATCATTTATTCTTTCACTGAAGTAGCATTCGTTTTTACAAAAGGCAGAAATTCAGGTTATGGTTTCACGAAGGCGTTTTCTGAGGAGCAGCACTCTTGCATTAGCAGGGTTATCAGCGGGCAACATTTTGGAAACAATGGCAAATGGCTTTTTGTCAGGTAGCAATGATTTTATCAGTGGAAGGCCTCTGCTGAAAGACCGCAAATTCATCAGCAAGGCTGTTGAGGCAACCATCAGCAGGGTTAAAGCCCGGATAGCCGACCCTGAACTGGCCTGGATGTTTGAGAACTGTTTTCCGAACACCCTGGATACAACAATCAGTCATTTCACCAAAAAGGGCAAGCCTGATACTTTCGTTATTACGGGCGACATCAATGCCATGTGGCTGCGCGATTCCACCGCCCAGGTGTGGCCCTACCTTCCTCTTGTTAAGGAAGATGCTGAACTTTCGCTGCTTATACAGGGTGTGATCAACCGGCAGGTAAAATGTGTGCTGATTGATCCCTATGCCAATGCTTTTAACTATGGTCCTGACGGATCGCACTGGATAACCGATGAAACGGACATGAAGCCTGAACTGCACGAACGCAAATGGGAAGTCGATTCCCTGTGTTACGTCATCAGGCTGGCTTATCAGTTCTGGAAGATTTCAGGGAATGTTGCCCCTTTCGATAAAGACTGGGGCTCGGCTATGAAGCTGATTATAAAAACTTTTAAAGAGCAACAGAGAAAAGAGGGGAACGGACCATACACTTTCAGGCGGAAAACAACTTCGCCACACGACACTGCTCAGGGAACCGGATTTGGTAATCCGGTGAGGCCGGTTGGGCTAATCTGTTCGGTTTTCAGGCCATCCGACGATGGGGCTATTTTCCCTTTCCTGGTTCCATCCAACTTCTTTGCGGTTCAGTCGCTCCGGCAACTGGCCGGGATGAGCGAAGCCATTTTAAAAGACAATGCGTTTGCAAAGGAGTGCCATGCTCTGGCTGATGAAGTTCATTCAGCCTTAATGAAATACGCCATCGTTGACCATTTTGAATTCGGGAAAGTGTATGCATACGAGGTTGATGGTTATGGCAGCCAGCTTCACATGGACGATGCCAATGTTCCCAGCCTGATTTCGCTGCCATACATTGCGGGCATCAACCCGGCCGACGAGGTTTATAAGAACACACGGAGGTTGGTGTTAAGTCCGTTTAATCCCTATTTTGCCGAAGGAAAATACACAGGCGTTGGAGGTCCGCACACAGGTAAGGAGATGATCTGGCCGCTGAGTTATGTGATGCGTGCCATGACCAGCCACGATGATACGGAAATCCGTTATTGTCTGCAGATGCTGAAGGAAACCCATGCAGACACCGGCTTTATGCACGAATCTTTCGACAGGGATGATCCTGCAAGGTTCACCCGGAGCTGGTTTGCCTGGGCCAATACTGTTTTCGGGGAACTGATACTGAAATTAACCGATGAAAAACCTTATTTGTTAGGGTAAAATTTTCAACTGACTTGATTTATTGTTCATTAAACCAATTCATATGTACAACTTTTGAATTTGGCGTTTACATTGACTTTTTAATTCCGGTTGGCTTTCTTTTCTGAGAGAGGGTATGTTGTTAATAAAAAGTACTTATATTTGTACTTATATAATAACTTAACAAGTGAGTCAATGAAAGCCGCAAACTTTACCGAGTTCAGAACAAGGCTGAAGCAGTTTCTCGATGATGTTGAAAATAACAATGAAACCCTCATTATTAAAAGAGGCAGTGGTCAGGGGACTGTCCTTATATCTCTGACTGAATACAACTCGATTCTTGAGACAGTTCATTTGCTCAGTTCCAAAGCAAATGCCGATAGACTATATGAGTCAATCCAGCAAATAAAATCCGGGAAATCAATGGAAAAGGAGTTAATTGAGGAATGATGCGGCTGATTTTTTCGAAGAATTCCTGGGATGATTATACATCATGGTTGGCAGAAGATACAAAGATGCTCAGGAAAATCAATGATCTGATTTGGATCATTCAACGCACTCCTTATGAAGGTACAGGCAAACCCGAGCCTTTGAAATATGACCTGGCTGGGTTGTGGTCGCGGAGGATTGACCGGGAACACAGGTTGGTTTATCAGGTTTCCGGAAATGACATTCTGATTTATAGTTGCCGGTATCTTTACGATAAATGAACGGATGTTTGATATTTCTTTTCGTTAAATAACTGATTTTCAAAATTTAATATATGAAAAAATTGTTTCTGTTGTTCTTTGGCCTGGTGCCATTCCTGATAACTGCACAGTCAGATTCCACCAAAACCGCGCTGCTGCTGATCGATATCCAGAATTTTTACTTCGAAGGTGGATCATCGGCATTGGTAAACCCTGTTCCCGCCAGCCTGAATGCAGCGAAGGTGCTGAACGAATTCAGGACTAAGGGTCAAATTGTCATTCATGTGAAGCACGGCGAAGGCCCGCAAAGCGAAATACATGAAAAAGTGACACCAATTTCCGGAGAAATGATCTTTGTGAAGCAGGAAGTCAATAGTTTCCTGAATACCGGATTGCTTGAATATCTTCGTGAGAATAAGGTGAAAAAGCTTGTCCTTTGCGGGATGCAGACCCACATGTGCCTCGAGGCCGCTACCCGTGCCGCCGCGGATTTCGGATTTGAATGCATTGTTATCGGCGATGCCTGCGCCACCAAAGACCTGAAATTTGGTGATAAGGTGATAAAGGCGGAGGATGTTCATTATTCTACCCTCGCAACCTTTCGTCCTTACGCGAAGGTGATGGATGCGGATGAGTATCTTAAAAATGAATGAGTTACGATTGCCCGGATAAATTACTCAATGTGCTGAGTAAAATTACTCAATGTATTGAGTATTTTGCAAGAATCGACGTAATGGTTTGAAAATCATTTCTTAATACGTGTTTATTTTGCATTGGTTATCATTGATTTTACCAGCTTAACCGGAAATAAAATAGAAGACTAATTCACAGAATACCAGCATGAATATAGAAATTCTCTTCAATCAGGATTTTCATTAAATTTGCCTGACGCTGAGTTCTCGTTGCAGGTTGCTGTTGAAGCAAAACTTTAACCCCTGTCATAGTCCCTTCACTTTTTATCTGTTTACACTTTTTACCAGTGGCATTCAGGCAGTTGACAAGCTGTTTTTTTCTGGTTGCTGAGACTGTCTGTAATACTTATCAGTGTTGTCAAAGCATTACTTTTTACTATTCTTTTTTTTCACTGTTCACTCTTTTTACTTTCTTTACTCTATCACTATTCACTCTTCACGTTTCTCACTTTTCACTGTTCACTTTTCACTGTTCACTGTTCACTTTTCACTTTTAACTTTTCACTTTTAACTTTTAACTTTTCACTTCCCTCCTATGGGCCCCGATCCTCAACTTCTTATCACACTCGTTGAAATGCAAATGCCTTTCGGCAAATACAAAGGAACACTTTTGTGCAATCTGCCGGTATCTTATTTGGAGTGGTTTCAGCGCAAAGGTTTCCCGGAAGGAAAGCTGGGCATGCTGCTACAAACAATTTATGAAATCAAACTAAACGGACTGGAATATCTTCTTGTTCCGTTGCGAAACAGGGCAAAATGATGAAACCGGCTTCTTTAAATTTGTTGAAACAGGAATTGGATAACCTTCCCGCAAAGGATGTTCAGGAATTATGCCTGAAACTGGCAAAATATAAGAAGGAGAATAAAGAATTGCTCAGTTACCTGCTGTTTGATGCGGGGGATGAGGCAGGGTATATTAAGAGTGTGAAGACCGAGATAGAGTCACTATTCAATGAAATCAACACGACCCATCTCTATTTTGTCCGCAAGAGCGTTCGGAAAATTCTCAGAACTATCAATAAATACATCCGTTATTCCGGACAAAAGCACACAGAAGTTGAATTGTTGCTTTTCTTCTGTTCTCAGCTAAAAGATTCCGGAATTCCCTATCAGTCAGTGACTTCGTTGAACAGCCTGTTTGAGAATCAGTTACGGAAAATCAGGAAAGCAGTTTCAGCCCTGCACGAAGACCTGCAATTTGACTATGGTCTTGAAATTAATCGATTGAGTGAAGAATGATTGGAATCAACTCAGAGGAGACTTCCAGATGATAACACCAATTACTTTTTTATTTTCTTCGCTAAAAAATAATCCACCGAAAAGCGGCCCGGCCCGGCCAGCAATAGGGTGAGAAACGGAAACAGGAACAGTAAAGCATGTTCTTTAACAGCAAACGGATCGTTGGCATGAGCCACAAATACAGCAACCAGCATTGTAATGATCAAAGGAACAATACTGAGTCTTGTGAAAAGTCCGGCAATCAGGAAAAGGGACATAAAAAACTCGGCCATCACAGTCAGCGCAAGCCCCAGCGCCACACTTCCCAGTATCGGAATAAATTGGCCGTCAGATACAATCTGATTAAAGTTGGTAAGTTTCGGCAACCCATGGGTAATCATCAGCACTCCTATGGATATCCGGAGTACAAGAAGCCCCCAGTCGGTCAATTGAGAATGAGCAGTATTGAAAATATTTTTTAGCATATTGCAGAAATTTCAGGTCTCTATTAACAGCTTTATTTAATTAAAGTTCAGTAAAACAAACAGATGCCCTTTGATTTACTCCAAATTAACCCAAACGGATGTCTGCTGAAAACCGGAATGTTCTGCTAATTTTGCAGCGATTTTAATTTTCAAACAGTTACATAAAATGAAAAATATTTTCCTGGTGGCCTTGTTGTTATTCTTCATTACGGACTCAATGGCACAGAATGTTCAACTGCATTACGATTTTGGGAAAGGCAGGAGTTACCTTACTTCGACTGTTGAAATGTTCAAACCTGATAAATGGGGTTCAACTTTTTTCTTTGTCGATATGGACTATGAAGTTGGTGATGTCAATGGAGTGAGCATGGCCTATTGGGAAATCGCCCGCAGCATGAATCTCGGCAAAAGTCCGTTGGCTGCACACCTCGAATATAATGGTGGTTTTGGCCAGTACTATACCCCTGATTATTTCGGTGCATATCAGATCAACGATTCCTGGCTGGCCGGTCTTGATTATAATTATAACAATGAGGATTTTACCCGGGGTTTTACACTTCAGGTATTGTACAAATACATACGCGACAAGCAGGATGTCTCTTTTCAGCTAACCGGGGTCTGGTATATGCATCTGCTGAATAAGAAAATGACATTCAGTGGTTTTGCAGATTTCTGGCGGGAAGACTCCTATTTTATTTCAGAGAGAGAAGTGGTCGAAGTTGCCAAATTCGTTTTCCAGTCAGAGCCTCAGTTGTGGTTTAATTTCACCTCAAATATTTCGGTAGGTTCTGAAATTGAGATAGGTTATAACTTCGGCGGCATACATGGCCTGCGCCTGAATCCAACCCTTGGGGCTAAATGGGAATTCTGATAAAATAACGAAGGAGCAATACCTGAATAAGTTTTCTGCTTATCATGCTAAGACAAAACTACACACCAGAGTAAAGGCTGTTTCTGCAAGACTTTACCTTTAGCAATCGCTTATCTCAGGGGAACCTGATTGTGTTTTATCCTCCGGTACTCGCTTTAATCCCATATCCTGCAAACGTTGCGATTGCTTTGGTAAGCGTCTCTTTGTCGGGTTCATTCAGTTTCTCAAAGTCGTCTGTTTTTCCGAGTTTCAGGTATTTGTGTTTCGCAATGTTGTGATAAGGGAGAAGGTGAACCTCTTTTTTCTCACCGGCCAATCCGGCAATAAACTGTGCGGTTTGCGTTATGTTCTCTTCGTTGTCGTTCACCCCGCCAATTAACGGAATGCGGATGATAATCTGCACACCGGTTTCCGCTATGGCTTTCAGGTTGTGCAGTATCAGATTGTTTCCGGCGTTTGTCCATTGCTGGTGTAATGCCGGATCCATCATTTTCAGGTCGTAAAGAAAAAGGTCGGTTCGCTTGGCTACTTTCAGAATGGTTGCTGTGCTAACATTTCCGGCAGTATCAACAGCCCGGTGAATGCCTCTTTTACCGCATTCGTCAAGCAGTTCAATCAACATCTTTTCATGCAGAAGCGGTTCTCCTCCTGAGAAGGTAACACCGCCACCTGATTGGTCAAAGAAAATCCGCTCTTTTTCAATTATATCGATTATTTCTGAAACTGACATTACCCTGCCCGACATTTCAATGGCTTTGGTCGGACAAACACCGGCACATTTTCCGCATAGTTTACAAAGGTCTGGATCAGTAAAAATCCCATCGGATTTAAGGATTATAGCATTTTCCGGACAAGCCTCAACACAGGAACCACATCTGATACATTTTGCAGGAGCATACATTTTTTCGGCTTTTGCTGAAATGCTCTCCGGATTATGACACCAGGCACAATGTAAATTGCACCCTTTGAAAAAGACCACCACGCGGATACCCGGCCCATCGTTGATGGCGTAGCGTTTAATATCAAAAATCAGGGATTCAGGCATTGGTTTTAAGTTGTGAGTAGTGAGTAATCAGCGTTCGGAGGTCGGAGGTCGGCCCTTCGACTTCCCCGCCAAAGTGGGCGGGGCAAGCTGCTCAGGGACCGAAGTCGGAGGTCAGAAGTAGGAAGTAAGAAATAGGAAATGGGCAGGTCCGAATTTCGAAATTGGTAATTGGTAATTGGACATTAGAAATTAGAAATTCCATCTCCATTGTCCAGCAAGCACAATTTTTTAAAAAGAATCATTCTCCGTCCGTTCAATTACTTCCTGCTGCAAATCGGCATTCATGTCGTTGAAATAATCGCTGTAGCCTGCCATTCTGACCAGTAAATCCCTGTAATCTTCCGGACAGGCCTGCGCAGCGTGTAGGGTAGCGGTGTCAACCACATTGAACTGAATATGATGTCCGCCTAAGGTAAAATAACTCCGTATCAGTTGTCCGAGTTTCCTGACATCCTCCTCTTTGCGCAGCAAGCCTGGCAGGAACCGCTGGTTGAGCAGCGTACCGCCCGACTTGACGTGATCGAGTTTGGACAATGATTTTATTACAGCCGATGGCCCGTGGGTGTCGGCCCCGTGCGAAGGGGAGGTCCCGTCGGAAATCGATTTGCCTGCCAGACGGCCATTGGGTGTGGCGCCCATCACCTTCCCGAAATAGACGTGGCAGGTGGTCGAAAGCATATTCAGATGGTATTTTCCACCGGGTTTGATGTTTGGTTTCCCATCAATCGCATCAAAGAGATCGTCGTAAACCTTCACGGCGATGGAATCTGCATAATAATCATCGTTGCCGAAAAAGGGCGTCCGGTTGATAATTGTCTGCCTGAGAAACTCATCACCTTCAAAGTTATTCAGCACCGCATACAGAACCCTGTCTATGCTGAATGTTTTGTCTTCAAAAACATGCTTTTTGAGCGCGGCCAGGCTATCGGTCACAGTGCCCAGCCCACAGCACTGAATATAGCTGGTGTTGTAGCGCGGCCCGCCATCGTAGTAGTCGCGGCCTTTGCTGATGCAATCTTCTATTACCACCGAAAGAAATGGTGCCGGCGCGTATTTGGCAAACATCCGGTCGATGTAATTGCTTACCCGCATTTTCAGGTCAACCAAGTAGTGCAATTGTTTCAGAAAAGCGTTGTAGAGTTCATCGTAAGACCTAAATTTCAGGGGGTCGCCGGTTTCAATCCCTACCTTTTTCCCCGATATGGGATTTGTGCCGTTGTTCAGGGTAACTTCCAGTATTTTAGGCACATTCAGGTAGCCGGTAAGCAGATAGGCTTCCTTTCCAAAAGCGCCCACCTCAATACAGCCGCTGCAGCCGCCTTCACGTGCATCCTGAAGCGATTTCCCCTGGCGCAGCAGTTCGGGAATGTAGATATCGGGATTGAAAACCGAAGGGTAGCCATGACCCTGTCTGATAACATGGGTGGCTGCATGGAGGAATTTGTCGGGCGTTTTTGCACTGATGTGAACCGAGTTGCCCGGCTGAAGAATATGCAGTTCTTCAATTACTTCCAGCATGATATACGAAACCTCGCTCGTTCCGTCGCTTCCGTCGCTCTTCAGCCCTCCAATATTGATGTTTGTAAAATCATTGAAGGTGCCGCTTTCACGTGCGGTGATGCCAACCTTGGGAGGAGCCGGATGATTGTTCACCTTGATCCAGAAACAGGAAATCAGCTCCTTTGCTTGAT
>JBBQIQ010000164.1:0-8210 GCA_038325075.1 Bacteroidales bacterium
GATTTCATTGCCACGTTTAATGGTGACCACATTCCGTGTTGAATTCCCGTCAATCTCACCGAAAAGTCTGACTACTTCACAATTATTTCCATCATCAGCCTCAATATTGTTGATCGATAGTATTTGATCGCCGATCTTTAATCCCGCTTTCTCTGCCGTGCCATTTACTTCCATGTTGATTACCAAAATAGCATTGCCATCCATGTTTCTTGCCTTAAACCCTTTAGACTGAAAAAAGGTCTTTTGGGATTCCCGGTAATTTGGGTTTGGTTGCAGATAGAGATTATTTTTTTGATAATCTACTAATACATTGAATCTTCTAATAAATTCCATTCCAATCGCATTAACTGCGATTGATTGGGTAGATAATACTGTTACTGAATCTGCAATTATTCCTTTCCCAAAATCAAATATCATTTCATTTTGATAAGCAGTGTCGATTTGAGTACCGGAAAGTGTCTTGGTAATATATCCATAAATTTTTTTAGTTTCATTAATTCTGTTAATCCCGTTTTGCGCTGCATGGTATGTTTCCCTTGTCATAAGTATACTTCCGCTAAATCCAGTGTCGAAGTAAAAACTTGCTTTTTTACCTCCTATTGAAGTTGATAATTTTATATGTGACATCAAAGTAAAATCAGCATCCATTTTGATCCAATTATTCAACAAAGGCAAGGAGTCCAATAAAATTGCGGTACTATCTTGAATTTGAATAAGTAGAATTTTATTTTTTTTTCCTTTTGAGTATGGAGCAAAAATAGAAGCTCCCCAAATTCCATTGATTGTTTTACAAGCGTAATTGTCAGGACGCTCCAATGTAGAAATAAAGCTGTTCTCAAGTTCGAACCAACTTGTTTTTATAGTACCCCAATTAATGTAATCCCTTTTCATTTTGGTTCCATCGGCAGATTTCGTTATTTGCTTGTTGTTGTTCTTGTCATAATTTTCTAAAAGGATTTTTAAAGATGAGTCTATAAAAACCATATTGATAGGGGAGCCTAGATCCAATAAAAAGTTTCTCTGAATTTCATCTGAAAATTCAGTATTTATAATAATTTGATTATCTGTATAAGAATAAGTAATAGAGTTATTAGTAATATTTAATTGTTCTTTATTTATACCACTTAAGAATTTAAAAAAACTGCATCCTGTTAGTGCAATAGTGCAGATAACTATTAATGCGGAGTAAAGTGCTTTTTTTCTCATAATTATTGATTTATTATTTATGAAACAATTAAGACTTTGATATTTACTTATTACTGATAAATAATAAATTATCAGTTAATTCCAAACCTTCATCATAAATAGTTCAGTGTTGTAAACTGTCTTCCTATAAATTGAATTTATAGGAAGACAGCCATTAGTGAACATTGATTTATAAGAAACCAATGTTTAACCTTAAAGGATTTGAATAATTATTATTATAATATCAACAATTGTCTCCAGGATTTTTTTCCAGTTCCATTTATCAGTTTCCGGCAGTACCCCAGGATTATTAGCATTCCAACTGGAGAGCCCGTTAATCATTTCCGTAGTCTCATTTCCAGTAATAGCTTTAGCTACCTGGACATCGGTTAATCCCTTAGAGTGAAATGCATACACATATTCAAAGTAAGGAACAAAAACTTCTTTAAAGGATGCAGATGCCTGGGCGGGAAAATTGCTTTTGATAGCCTTAATAAAGTCATCCTGTGACATTCCTTTCCGATAGAGTTCTTTTGTCTGTTGGAAGGCTTTAAGATCCCATTCTTTTGCCCATTTCGAAATGGTTTTATCTCCGATAACATCACTGGGCGTGAATGTTTTTTGTGCCTGTGCAATGGATACAAAAGCGACCAATGTAGCGAAAATTATAAGCTTTAAAGATTTCATAATAATATGTATTAATTGTTATAACCCCAACTTTTACATCTTTTGGGGCTCAGATGCTTTTCCATTCTCGCAGTCAATAAGTTGCAGGTTGAACTGCTATAACCGGCGCCGGTTCATTAAAGCCTTAGGCTGTTGCACCACACACTAAAATCGGTAAGGGTGTGCTGTGCTGATTCCCGATATAATAATATCGAAATAACTACTCAGAAAATCAGGAACCTGAGCAATTTTTTCGTACCTTTGTTTAGCCTCTCTCGGTTTTGGTTCGTACTAAGTTAATTCGCGTTGACAATAAACCTCCGGGGGAGGTTTCTTTTATTAGGGGTGGCTATTCCCTGGTTTAATCACAATACTTTTTAATCTACGGGTTTTCTAAATAACAACTTCAAAATGTTGTTGTTAAGAACTTTTATTATTCAAATAAAAATTTAAAACGTTTAAACCTTATTTCTTCTTTCTTTTTCAATCTTCAAAGTTGACTTAATCAGAATGGTCATCCGTTAGTTGAGATAGTAATGATATTAGGAATATGAATAATCAATATTCTTCTTACAATTTGATGGACAAATATAGTATATAAAAAAGTAAAATGCAAGTAATTTTTGAAGTAATGCAAAAAAATTATCAATATTTTATAATAATAATTGATGTAAAAAAAATTTACAAAGAAAGTTTTGCATTCGGTTGATTTTATAAATATTATCCTTTATATTTCATAAAACAATGAAATACAATATTATATGATGAAAAAATTAAGGGCCGCATGGCACTTAATGTTTGTATTATATTATTAATAAAACTGATAAAGAACAATGTAGCAAGTAAATATTTATAATTTGTAAATTTATTGTATTGCATATCAGCTATTTGAGTGATATAATTACAATCAATAGTGATGGTGTTTGGGATTTGATATTTTGTAAATCAATTTTCACAAAAACCCCAACCCCAGGGGCGTAATATCAGTTTTTGAAACAGCCTCAAAAGGATTCAGGCATTTTGTTAAATATATAACCGGGCACCAGTAAAACCGAACCAATAAATGAATAGATTTGGTTCAAAATATCAACCAGGCTTATTTGATTGGCTTCGTGAATTATCTATTGGCATACAGGTAGCACTTCCATTCTCTGTTATAATATAATGCTATGATAACCTGTTTAAATATCGGATACCCTAATACGACCGTCAGGCAATACAGAACCACCTGCTATACTGTTGCATTGTTGGTTTTACTTTTTGGTTTTCACGGTGTCTGTAAGGCCGAAGGCACCCGGCAGTTGGAGCCCATTGGTTCGCCGTCAAACTCACTTTGCAGGCTTACACTGGCCATTGACGATGATAATGACAGAATCCCCTTCGCCTTGATCAATTGCAGCGAAGAATACAGGCTGAATATCAGGGTCAGTAATTTTGCATATGAGAAGATTTATTTTGGCTTTGGAAATGTAACCGATTACGGTATTGATCCGGAAATCATGAATGATGTTAATTTTCAGGTTAAAGATCCTGCCGGTAACGTGGTTGCCGGCTACCATCTCTCGCCGGTTCCAAACACTACCTATACAGACGGTTTTATTGAGTCGATGGCTGAGGCACAAAGCGGACCCGATATCAACAACACCAATCCGGGTGGGTATGCCCCTCTGATCATAAACCCCACCATGAATGGTGATTATATCCTTGAATTTGAGATTGAAAGCAATTACCAGGGGGTAAGGCGGTCGTTCAGGTATTTTGATGTGACCGTCGCCAATGGGAATATATCCATTCCCGGGCGTTTATGGAGTAAAGCCTGGCAGTTGAGTTCAGGTAGTGTCAGTTCGTATGAAAGTGCTTCTTATGGCTCATTCTATGTTTATTCAAACGATAGCATTGTAACAAGTTTCGATTGCAACGGTCTGGCCGGAGGCGTCTGGATTATCTACAGCAATGAATGGGGCTGTTCAACGACCGGAACATGGAGCGATCGCCGGAGTTCAGTTATTGGGAATGCGACAGTTCCGCCGCAGTACAGGATTTTTCTGAACAATCCCGATCCAACAGTATTTCCAACCGGAATCATCGGTGAAATGATTGATGCAACAGCATTGCCGCATGTTTGCGATACCGTTATTACCTTCGCGGCAACGGTAAGCAAAGGGGGTAACATCGAAATACTGATTGATGTTCCTCCGCTCAATCCCAATGCTTTCGGCCCTGAGGATGTGCAACTCGGATACAGTGTAACAGCCGGGTACAATGTGCTGCTTCCTGCCTGGGATGGAAAAAATGCCTACGGCGTTGCCCTTTCAAACGGTACGCTGATTGAAGCCAGGATAAACTTTCTGAACGGGCTCACCAATATTCCTCTGCACGATGTCGAAGACAATCCTTACGGGTTTAAGGTGGATATTCTCAGGCCCATACCGGCAACCGGTAACCCGAAACTTAAGATTTTCTGGAATGATACAAGATTACCTTCTTATTGTAATCCGACCAGTAATGTGTTGGATGGCTGCATCTATACTAACGCCGGCGTTGTTAGCGGATGCCATGCATGGGAATTCAATCAATCTGAATTGGGCGAGTACAATACCGTGAATTCCTGGTGGTATTATTCTTCCGATGATCAGTTGACCATTCCGATCACACTTGAACTTTTGCCGCGCAAAGGCAATATCACGGGGCCCGGCAATATTTGTGCCGG
Source organism: Bacteroidales bacterium (assembly GCA_038325075.1). Taxonomy (GTDB): domain Bacteria; phylum Bacteroidota; class Bacteroidia; order Bacteroidales; family Lentimicrobiaceae; genus Lentimicrobium. The sequence goes on from JBBQIQ010000164.1 coordinate 4,562, forward strand.
TCAACTGGCCACTTTCCGGACCACAGCCATCCCTTTTGCCCCAAAATACATCTGGCGCCTTACGGGACCAGGTGTGGATGTTGAAGTGGAACAACATGCCCCTGACACTACGTTCACTTATCAGTTTACCCTGGGTATGCCTCAAGGGCAGTATGTTTTATCCGTTTATGGATTAAATCCTGAATGTGGTCACGGTGACAAGGCGTTTATGAACACCGTACTTTTTGATGAAGAACCGCCTCCGGTTGCAGGTGCCGCTTCCGCCTGTGTTTTATCAACTTCCCAATATCAGATTGCCGGATTGTATTCTGACATTGAATGGTTAGTAAACAAAGGTGAAATTGTGGGTTCGCCCGGCAACAATCAGGTCACTATCCAATGGCATTCAACCGGTGCCGATACCATCCGGGTCTATTCAATCACTGTTGACTGCGGCATAAGGCTTTCAAGCTTTCCTGTTGTGGTAAACCCGGTTGCCATTGCCGGATTCACGACTTCAGGTGAAGCAACATCCTGTCCCGGGCTGCCCCTGACATTTACCGACAATTCCGGACTGGTTTCCGGGACCATCACTGCCCGGAACTGGATCTGGGGTGACGGACTTTCAGAGGATGCCACCGGCAGTGAGATCACGCATGGTTTTGCAAATACCGGAAACTTCAATGTGGTGCTAAGGGTCACAACCAACCATGGGTGTCAATCGGAAGTGGCAAGTCCGGTAATGATCATTCCCTTTCCTGAAGCTTCATTTACAAGCTATAGCAATTGCATTTCCCAGTCAATTGAACTGAATGATGGTTCTACAGGGATTGATCTGGTATCCTGGCAATGGGATTTTGGCAACGCATCGGTTACAGCAGGCAACCTGAACCTCCGGCAACCTTCGGCGGTGTTTCATCAGGCCGGGCTGTTTCCGGTTACACTGACGGTTACCAATCAATATGGATGCGTGGATGCAGTTGTGCAGCAGGTGCACATCCACAATCCTCCGGTGGCGGCATTTGCCTATGAATTCCCGTGCCAAGGCAGAGGAATTGTCTTTTCTGACCAAAGTGTACCTGCCGATGCCTCGCTGGTGCAATACAACTGGAATGCAAAATCATCCGCGGCTGATGAACGTGTTTTTCAGGGGAATCCCATATCCGTTATTTTTGACGAAGCAACGGATTATGAGGTCGGACTGGCAGTGACGGATGCTTTTGGATGCGTCGGAAGGTTAACTTCTACTATTGACATTGTGCCGAAGCCGGCCGGGGCATTCAATTACCACAGCATTGACGGCGATGTGCAGGGTGTGTTGCATTTTGAAAACCAAACCACGGGAGCAGTTGATTATCACTGGGATTTTGGCAACAGCATTACTTCCACGCTCTTTGAGCCGGTATCGCTCTACACCCTTGAAGGGGCCTATACGATCGTGCTGGTATCTTTAAGTCCTGAGGGCTGCGCCGATACCACCTCGGGGCAGTACCAATACCTGCCGGAATTGTGGATGCCCAATGCCTTTACGCCGGATAACAATGGATTGAACGATGTTTTCAAACCGGCAACCCAGCGAAACACACTGGAGCCCTACCTGCTTCAGGTCTATAACAGATGGGGACAGTTGATCTTCAGTAGTTCCGATCCTGACAGGGGATGGGATGGAAAATTTAACGGAAAGCGATGCAGCACGGGGATTTACTCATACATTCTTCAATACAGGGAAGGGGTGGAGGGAAGTGCAAAAATAATTATGCAGAAAGGCAGTGTTACCCTGATGGAGTGAAGTTTAAAGTCTAAAGTAAAAAGCGATGAGCTGAGCGAAGTCGAAGCTTCTAAAGTCTAAAGTAAAAAGTCTAAAGTCATAACATAGAACGGATAGTTTTACCTTTACAATCAACTTTGAATCAGCTTTATGTTAAAAATCAATAGTGTCCGACTAAATATTGAAAACAATGCAAACAGAGGTTGAGATTCCTCACTTCGTTCGGAAAGACAATTAGTTAGAATTTGCGGTGGCGAAGCCGCCACCCACTCAGAGCAGCATAACAACCGAACGGAGTGAGTTCAGCGAAGCTAAATGCCGCTCATACATCTGGCCAACATAGATACATAGAAAATATTATTCCGTGCAGAAATTGTTACATCTCAAAACCTATGTGCTTGATAATGTGTTTCCTGGAGTAAAATCATTCAGACAATTGAATCATGAAAATATTAGTATGTGCCTAATATCCGGAATTTCTTTAAACCACATCAATCCTTCGTACAAAAAAAAGTCTATTATTTGTAGAATCTATTGTTATATGTCGTATGTTTGCGACATAAAAAATATACCAATGAACAAATCGGATAATTTTTCGGAACAGCAGAAAGAACTGGCCCGTTTTGCCAGGGCTATTTCGCATCCGGCCAGGCTGGCGATACTGCAATACCTGGCGGAGACCCGCACCTGTATTTCGGGCGATATTTCGGACAGCCTGCCGCTGAGCCGCAGTACGGTTTCGCAGCACCTGAAGGAGTTGCGAAGCATTGGCATAATCCATGGTGAGATTGAAGGGCTGAAGATCAACTATTGTCTGTGTTATGATGAGATTGACCGGTGGCTCGGGCTTTTTGTTAACTTTTTTGAGCCAGTCAGAAATGTGGATATCACCTGTGAAACAGATGTTAAACCCAAAACAGTTGTCGCCGCTGTTCTTCCCGAAAAGGGGGAAAAGGAAGCTGTGGCCCCGGAAGAGGTGATGAATAAGAGCCAGGATATTTTCTTTTTCTGATAACCCGGAGGAATGTATATTGTTAAATCAAATGAAAATTAATAATCGCGCAATCCCGATCCCATAGGTACGGGATCGGGATTGCGTGAGATAACACCACTTTAATATGAAAATTTTAATACTTTGCACCGGCAACTCCTGCCGCTCCCAGATGGCCCATGGCTTTCTGCAATCTTTTGACCCCGGCCTTACCGTGCGTTCTGCCGGCACCCAGGCTTCGGGCATGCTACACCCGGAGGCCGTAGAAGTGATGAAGGAGGTTGGCATCGACATCAGCCACCACACTTCCGATTCGGTTGATTTATATCTGGGTGAAGAATGGGATTATGTGATTACTGTTTGCGGTGGTGCCAATGAGGCTTGTCCGGCTTTTATTGGAAAAGTGAAACACCGTCTGCACATCGGCTTCGACGATCCCTCATTCGCAGATGGGACCGACGAATTTATCCGGAGCGAATTTATCCGTGTTCGGGACGAGATCAGGGTGGCGTTCAGGGACTTTTACGATACGATGATTAGCTGATTCGTGGATTAGCAGATTCGTGGATTAGCAGATTCGTGGATTAGCTGATTAGTTGATTAGCTGATTCGTGGATTAGCTGATTCGTGGATTGGCTGATTCGTGGATTGGCTGATTCGTGGATTAGTAGATTAGCTGATTCGTGGATTAGTAGATTAGCTGATTCGTGGATTCGTGGATTAGTAGATTCGTGGATTCGTAGATTGGCTGATTCGTGGATTAGTAGATTCGTGGATTAGCAGATTCGTGGATTAGTAGATTAGCTGATTCGTGGATTCGTGGATTAGTAGATTCGTGGATTCGTAGATTGGCTGATTCGTGGATTAGCAGATTAGTTGATTAGCTGATTCGTGGATTAGCAGATTAGCAG
>JBBQIQ010000165.1:0-8197 GCA_038325075.1 Bacteroidales bacterium
CGGTTGCAAAAACATTTCCATTTCTATCCACCTTTAATCCATCAGGTCCACCTCCCTCTAACTTAAATTCATTGGTAGCATTGTAAAAAATCCGTGCATTATAAATTGAATCATTGTCATCAATATCAAAGGCATACCAAAAGGGCTTTTGTGCATCTGAATTTGCTACTATAAATGTTTTATGATTGGGTAAAAAAGCAATTCCATTTGGTTTAGAAATTGTATCCACAAGAAGAACAGCTTTTCTATTAGAAATTTTATACACACCATTGAAAGGAATTTCTTTTGTTGAGTCCATATCCAATCCTGGTAACCCAAAAGGCGGATCGGTAAAATAAATATCACCATTGCTGCGCAGTGCCAAATCGTTTGGACTGTTTAACTTTTTTCCGTTAATGTTATCTGCCAGTACAGTGTAGTCTGGAATTGGATTTGACAATGTTGAATTCATAACTGCAACGGCACGGTTACCGTGCTGACAAATTAATAATCTACCATCTGCGCTTAATGCCAATCCATTTGAACCTTTTTCCCCTTCTCTTGGCTTGGTTTCAGTATAACCCGATGGAGTGAGATATTTTGAAAGACCGCCTTTCTCGAACCATGAGTAAATAATGTTTTGTGGAACGTCTGAAAAAAGTAACATGCTTGAATCCGCTAACCATAGTGGGCCTTCGCACCATGTAAAACCTGATGCTATAATTTTTATCTCCGGGTTTTTATCAATAATTACATCCAATCCGGCATCAAGTCTTTCCACTTTCAAATCCTGCGAACTGTTGCAAGCGGACAGAAAAATTAACAAACTTAAAAAACCAAAATTTTTCATTTCTCTTCTTTTTAAAGATTAATAATTATGACGTAATGGCACCGGCACTATCGCCTAATAGCACAAGGTCTTTATGATATTGTTTTAAAAAAAATTAAGGTCGTAACCAAATGTGCCTTTTGCGTAATCGGTGCTTAGTGAATCCGGTTTAAAATCCGATGTTGATTTATTACCGGTGTTGCTACATGACTGAAACCCGAGCAAAATAAATGAGATTGTAATAAAAGCTAATTGCTTATACATTTTGAATAACAGATTTAGATTCAATTAAAATACCTGACCACATATTTCTTTCCAGGTACAATTGTCAATTGGTAAGTATCATCATTTATTTTCTTTATGCTTCCATCATTACTTGATGGTTTCTTTTTGCTTTTAAATCGTAAAGTTCCATTCCCAGCCACACCCGATACAGAGATTTGTTTTTTATTCATCGCAACAGTGATATCTCCATCTGGTGTAGGCACTTTCCCTTCCATCCATTCAAGCCCGCCAAGATTTGGTTCAACTAAATATTCCGCATACCCTGGTTTTAAAGGTTTTACTCCTAAAAAGTATTTTCCTAATAAATAAATCGGGCTTGCCCCCCAGGCATGACAAAGACTTTTTCCAAATGGGCGACCATACATTGCATATTTTTTTGTGCCTTTTTCATTGGGGTCATACAGCTCCCAAAAAGATGTTGCGCCTTCTCTCAGCATGCCACCCCAATAATCTTTCATCTCTTTCATTACATAATCTTGCTGACCTATTGCACAAAGAGCCTCCAATTCATAAAATCGCATATAGGGTGTGGTGATCTTCAAAACATGATCATTCATCAGCACATTTGTTTTCACCGATTCTGTCTTTGCAGAATCTAAATAATTAAACATGAGGGCAAACATATTAGCATAGCGGGTAACGTCTTTTCCCGTGTGTCCGTTCTTTCTATTGTGCAAAAAAGCGTTTTGATTCTTATCCCAAAAAACAGACATGATTTTTTCCTTCAACTCTTTTGCTAAAGCAGTATATTCTATTGACTTTTTTGTGTCGTTCATCAGCGAAGCACAAAGCGCCATAGACTCAAGGCTTCGGCAAAAAAGTATTTGAATTGCGCTAAGTTCACCCTCTTTTGAAACAGGTGCCCAATCGAGAAATACCCAATCACCTGGGAGCCCTTCAACCATGCTATTACTGTTTCTTCTTTTAAGGCAAAACTCCATAAGCGTTACCATCCTTGGATATATTTTTCGAATCAACTCTTCATCGCCTGTGTACAGGTAATAGTCATAGATGCTCATGAACCAATAAAACGAATAGTCAAGAATGGTGTTGATATGCGTTTCCACAGGATCACTACCGCGCAGTGCCCATATCGTGCGCTTTACCACAGGGTCATCAAAAAACAAGTAGTAATTCATAAGGTAGCTTTGGTTGGCATCGCCTGACCATATCCACCTGTCGCGTTTTATCCCATCAAGAAAAAATTCACGTGTACTAAGATGTAACGTGTAGGCTGACGTATTCCAAATCTTATTGAGTTCATCATCTGAACTTTTAAAAGAACCACGATAGGATACAGGTAAATATTCATACAGCATGTCAACATCCTTAAACTTAATATTACCACTATATTGAATATTCACATATCGAAAAGCCCTTGAGTGGTTAACAACAAAAACTGAAGTTGAAGTATCCTTAATTACAAGATGGTCCAATGTTTCGCAGGAATCAATTGAAAGAGCTTCTTCCGGTGATTCGCCATAATATAAATCAATTGTTCCCGAACCCTTTAATTCATTCAGCCTCACAAAACCAAATGTCTCTTTACCAAAGTCAACCAAAACGGAACCGGGTTTGCGTTGAATATTTACAGGACTTTCTTCTTTAGTCTGCAACCTGAATTTTGATGGAGCTTGTTCCTGATTGTTGAAAGTCCAGGCATCGGCTTTTACCTTCCACAGGTCATTGATTTGCCCAGGAGAACTGCCACGAATAGTATTACAGTACCAGGATGTATCAGAAGCAATAGTTTTACCGGATACAAAAATGGAAGGGGGTGTAATTACATTATACACTTGCATCATAATTGTGTGCTTCCCTGGTGGAATTAAAATTTTATGTATATCCCCCTGCCAGTATTTACCATCAATTATAACATTGTATATACCTTCCACAGCAATCGTTATGTCTTCTTCTTCCTTTAAGTCAACATGCGTTGCAAAACTTACATTGCTATTATGGGTGTACGTTCGCCACCATGGAGGCTGGAGTGCATTCCTGTTTGTCCTCTTCATTTGCACTTCATTGCTTAACCAAATTTCAAAATCACCCGGATACCAAATCCATGTTGGTTTTGAAGTCTGCGCATTGGCTTCACCTGTCAGAACAATAACAAGTAAACACAAAAGCAACCTCCCGATTTTAATGATACTTTTCATATTAATAATATTATTTCTTTGCTGGTAAAATGATACGTTCCCGAACCAATCTTATAAATAAGGGAAGAATAAATATTGTGATCGGCAGAACAGAATGCGTACCCAATTTCATAACGCTAGTTTTTTAATTCAAACCAATACTCACCAGCATCAACCTTATATACTTGACAATTATCTTTTTCAGCGATGAAAGCAATCCCGTCATGAGTTGCATTTCCTATTCGTTTACGACTTTCAAAAATTCTTTTGCCTGGCATATTTGGCAAGTAAAGTGTTGCACTTGTATTGGGTGGTATTACCAAATGAAGGGATATCTTGTTATTCTTCCTTTCCCATTCAGATTTAATCAATCCATGAATTGACTCCAGACTTGCTTTGGCATAAGTCAAGCCGCTTACAAAATGTGGTTTAATAATAATATTTTTGAAACCCACATTGGTATCATCCGGGTTTATTCCTGCAAGACCTTTCACCATCCAAGCGCCTACTTCTCCAAACATGATGTGGTTTAAAGAAGCATCGGTATCAGACGACCATGATTCATGTAATGTTGTGGCTCCATTTTTAATCCACCATCCCCATGAAGGTTCTGTTTCTTGCGCGATTATTCTATAGGCTACATCAGCATTCTTGTCAGTCAACGAATTCAACAGAGATTTGCTTCCAAATAAGCCTACATCAAGATGGAAATCTTTTTCTTTAACTGTTTTTACAAGCACGTTCCTAACACTATCCTTGAACTCCGCTGGTACAATCCCAAAATATAAAGCCGTACTTAGAGCAGTTTGGCTTCCGTTTGCATACGTGAATTTGTTCCTATCAAAATACTTTTCATTGATTGCGATTTTTATCTCCTTCGCTAATTTTTCATACTTTTCCTTATCGTCATTATTTTTTATTATTGAGGCAAATACGGATAGCAAACGAGCATATTCATAATAATAACTTGAAGCCAGAAACTCCAATGGGGTAGTTGTTTTCCAGTGGCTCCAATCGCTTAGCCCGATATTTAAAAGTTTATTTTTGGAACGAAAGGTCAGGTAATCAATACACCTTTTGTGGTTTTCGTAGTAAGCCCTGATCAGTCTATCGTCACCATAATACAGGTATACATACCACGGTACAAGAATCAGCGCACCATCATAAGTCGGTCCATTTCCCCAGGCATATCCCCATCCTGAAGTTGGAACAATTCCAGGTAATTCACCACTTAGTCTTTGTTCATCCACTAAATCTTTTACCCATTTTTCATAAACCGAAATTGCATCATAATTGTATAGCCCGAACTCGCAAGCGATATGCGCATCTCCAGTCCAACCATTCTTTTCCCGATGTGGACAGTCAGTTGGGATGCTATGCATATTTGAGAGATATGAATTATTAGTGGCTTTCCAGATACTATTTAGTGTAGGATTTGAGCACTCAAAACTTCCTGACTTTTTCAAATCGGTATGCACAATCTGTCCATAAAAATCATGTATAGTTACTGGTTTATCAAAAGTCACTTCAACGTAACGAAACCCATGATAAGAGAACCGAATAGAAAACTCTTCTTTACCAATCCCACTTAAAATAAAAATATCCCGCTGATTTTGTTGATTAGGATTCCTGGATTTGAAGTACTTATCAATATTTTTGTTATCAAGACTTCCCAAATCATTTATCCTTTCCCCATGTCTCAGGGAAATCTTTGTCCCTGCGCTGCCCTCTAGTTTTATATGACTAATACCCGCAAAATTCTGTCTCAGGTCATAAACAATTGTCGAATCATTAATTTTCTTTACCTCAATAGGTTTAATAATTTCTAGTTTTTTAATCGGTGGGATCATCTGCGATTTTAATCGCCCGGCTGGGGGTGCAGTGAGGTTTGCATTTTTCCAACCCTTAGTACTATCTCCATTTACATTCCATAAAACTCTAGAACGCCTGGCATCATAAACCTCTCCGGAATAAATATTATTTGAAATAACAGGCGAATCCATTGTGCTCCATGAATTGTCAGTAACGATGAGTGCGTTGGTTCCATCTTCATAGTCAACATATACATTGAGGATGAACCTTGGTCGCGCACGCCATGGAGCATTATGAAAGCCCCAAACACTTTCCGATTGATCGTTGTACCATCCGTTGCCAAGAATAACACCGATAGTGTTTTCATCACTCTTCAGATATTTTGTAACATCATACGTTACATAAAGCGAAGTTTTATCAAACCTTGTAAAGCCGGGATCAAGAAAATGATCTCCCACTTTTGATCCATTGATGCTAAGCTCATAGTAGCCAAGTACGCATATATAGGCACGTGCTCCCTTTACCTTTGACGTAAGTGTAAACGATTTTCGGAAATAGGGAGCGGGTAGATAATTAATATCCTTTCCATCATTGATAAAACTCCCTTTCCAGTCGGTAAGTGAATAGAGGCCGGTTTCAAAGCTAACTATTTCAGAAAAAGAAGGTGCACCGTCTTTATCCCAAATTATTACCTGCCAATAGTATTTTACCCTGGATTTTAATTGTGTCCCTTCGTAAGTTATACTATTGGTTTTTTGTGAATGAACTTTGGTGGTTTCCCAGGTATCTGGGTTTCCTCTTACCAGTAACATGGAGTCTGTCGCAACCGTTATCTTGTACGCAGTTTGAATTGCCCCTTTACGCGCATCTTTTAACATCCATGAAAAGCGAGGGCTTGCAACATCAATTCCCAGCGGTTGTTCCATATACTCGCACCTTAAATTTACGGGTATACATTTAGGATTTTCCACAGGGCCTTGTGCCTTAATTATTTGAGCTAATAAGGTGAAAGCAATTATCGCTACGATTTTCATGAGACTTATAATGTGTTATTAAAAATATACTTGTTACTCCTGATACTTGATCACAATTACATTGTTGATAGAATCCAATTGATTTTCAGGAAGATGAATTACTATACCTCTGGAGTGAACATCCACTTTAAGTGGAGTTTGTTTTTTATCCGCCAACAAATAAGCTTTATCAGAAACCTTAGTAAAGTAGTCGAGGTAAATTTTATGGTTCTTCGGCCAATTGAAAATGTGCAGATAAAATGTTCCAGGCTTCGCTGTAATCATCTTCACATCTTCATTCCATTTGACAGTATAATTACTGGATGTCGTGTTGTAAATTGATTCTCCATTAACCGCCATCCAGTTACCAACTTTATTCAATACTTTAACAGATTGTGCTGGCAATTCTCCTTCAGCTGTTGGCCCAACATTCAGTAAATAATTTCCTCCTTTGCTCGCGATATCGCTAAGGTTGTAAACAATCTGTTTTGCACTCTTCCAATTTTGATCATATTTATTGAAACCCCAGTGATCATTTATAGTCATGCATACTTCGAAAGCTGTCTTTTGTGTTTTATCCGGAATTTCCTGCTCTGGAGTTCCATAGTCAGCGCCAATCCCATTTAGCCGGTTATTAATCAAACACGCTGGCTGCCATTTATGAATGGAGTCTACAAAGGCCTCTGCCCTTGCAATGTTTTTTATTTCTTTGGGATTAAAAGCGGCACCCCACCAGTCGAACCAAATAATACCTACAGGGCCGTAGTTGGTGAGAAGTTCCTTTACCTGACCTTCCATGTAATCGAAATATTTTTGATAATCTGCATTTGGATTTGGAGTACCATGAAAGCCTTCCGGGTTTACTTTATTAAATGCAGCAAACTTCGTTGGGTACTCCGGATGATGCCAATCCTGAACCGAATAATAGAAACATAATTTAATACCCTGCTTCTGGCATTCTGCCGCAAGTTCCTTCATCGGGTCCTTCCCATAAGGTGTTGCATCCACAATATCATATTTAGTGAGCTTTGAATCAAAAAGGCAAAAGCCGTCATGATGCTTTGTTGTAATGACAATGTATTTCATACCGGCATTCTTTGCCACCGAAACCCATTGCTTCGCATCAAACTTTGTAGGGTTAAATTCCTTAGCAAGCGTTTCATAATCCTTTCCAGGGATGTTGGCAGAACATTGAATCCATTCCCCGTGGTCTGTTCCTTCTTTTCCTTTCCATTCGCCAGCCGGAATCGAATACAATCCCCAATGAATAAATAGGCCGTACCGTGCCTCCTCAAACCATTTAAGTTTTGCTTCCTTCTCTGAGGTGGCTAAGGAATCAATACTTTCTTTTGGTTTTATCTCACGATTTGAATTACACGACATGAAGGACGTTGCCACCATTGCTGCAAATAAAAAATTGATTGATTTTTGTGCTATCATTTGTATTGGGTTATTGATTTGATACATACTTTTTATTTTCTGTTATTCCATTCCAGCTATCAGTCCTGAAGGGTGCTGCCGGAAAGCCTTCCGTATTATACAGATTACATTCGCCTGCATCATCGGCCCATCCATACCTCACTGCAATTGGATTTACTATGCCATCACTATACACTACTATGTTTGTACCTTCCATATAGGCTTTGGCATATTGAAAAACTTTATCAGCTCCTGCAATTTCAAAACCTTTTAAATATCCGTACTTGTCTTTTACAGATAGACCGCTGCCGGTACTATTGAAAGAAATATTTATTTTATTTCCTTCAATTTTCAATGACTTGTAAATAGGTCCGCTGTAAACAATATTTTCATTGTATGATTTATTCAATGCTATGGCGGCAAGCCTTTTTCCGACATCCTGTTTATTGCGGGGATGAATGTCATTTGAATTACCAATATCAGTAGTTATTGCCATGCCGGTATTAGGAAGAGACAGCGTAAGGGTTTGTGCTTCTCTCAACTCAGCCCATTTGCTACCCTTACTGTTGATGTTGCCAGTTGGGTCATAACTTGAAAGCTGTACAAAATAAAAAGGAAAATCACCATGGCCCCATTGCTGCCTCCAGTCGCTGATTAATAATGGAAAACTTTTGCGGTATTGAAAGGCACGGTCTGCATTACTTTCTCCCTGGTACCAGATA
>JBBQIQ010000166.1:0-8151 GCA_038325075.1 Bacteroidales bacterium
GCTCCTAATATTATGGTGGGCAATACGATATTGCTTAAGCATGCATCTATTGTTCCACAATGTGCTGCTGCTATTGAAGAACTGTTTGAAGAAGCAGAAGCCCCGGACGGATTGTACACCAACTTATTCATTACAGGTGAAAATGCATCATCACTGGTTTCTGACAAAAGAATAAAAGGTGTTTCCTTAACAGGAAGTGAAGAAGCAGGAGCTAGTATTGCAATGGAAGCCGGAAAACATTTGAAGAAGGTGGTGCTTGAGCTAGGAGGTAATGATGCATTCATTATACTCGAAGATGCCGATATTGAAAAAACGGTGGAGTGGGCAGTTATGGGAAGGATGAATAACAACGGTCAATCTTGCATAGCATCCAAACGATTTATCGCCGTGGAAGCAATAGCAGATGAATTTATTCAAAAGTTCAAGGACAAGTTATCAAAAATGAAAGTGGGTGATCCGATGGACGCCACAACTGAATTAGGCCCTTTAAGTAGTGAAGAAGCAGCAGTTCATTTGGCCGATCAGGTGAAGCGTTCCGTTACCGAAGGTGCAAAAGTTTTATTAGGCGGTAAACGTGCCAATCGTGAAGGTGCTTTTATGGAACCGACTATACTTACCGATTTGAAACCTGGCATTGCTGCCTACCATGAAGAATTATTTGGCCCAGTTGCCTCCTTCTATGTGGTGAAAGACGAGCAAGCCGCAATAAATCTGGCCAATGATTCTGATTTTGGTTTGGGAGGTTCAATATTTACGCAGGATATCGAGCGCGGAAAAAGAGTAGCTGATCAAATCGATTCGGGTATGGTCTTTATTAATCATCCTACCTGGACACAAGCCGATCTTCCTTTTGGTGGAACAAAGCGTTCAGGCTTCGGTCGTGAACTATCAGCGTTGGGGATACAGGAGTTTATTAATAAAAAACTCATTCGAGTAAGCAAACTTAATGATCCGTTTTAAAAGTACTAAAATCAAATATTATTGGAATATTTAGAATGGACTAACCATTTCTTAGAAAGATAGGATTACGAAATAAACAAATTTAATATGAAAACTAACAGACTTTCAGAAATGCTAACAACAGCATTGAACGAACAAATGACAAAAGAAGCACATGCTTCGCAAATTTACTTATCGTATGCGGCGTGGGCTGATAACAATGGATATAGTGGCATTGCAAATTTTCTTTTCCGTCATGCAGCCGAAGAACGCAACCACATGATGAAGTTGTTTGAATACATTTTAAAAAGAGGTGCAAAAGTAAAAGTGACTGCCATTCCCGCTCCTACTTCTGACCCTGAAAGCGTAAACAATTGTTTTGAAAAAGTATTTGAGCATGAAGTAAGCAATACAAAAGCCATTTATAACTTAGTAAAGTTGTCTCATGATGAGGAAGATTGGGCTACATGGAGTTTCATGCAATGGTTCGTGAAAGAGCAAACAGAAGAAGAAAATCTCGCCATTAGTTTATTAGATAAAATTAAAATGGCTGGCGGTGAAAAGGCCACAAGAGATGTGCTGTATTTATTCGATAAAGATTTAGAAAATACTCCGGATGATGCAAGATTAGCGCAGGAAGTAACAACAGAAAACCCCTAGTAAATATGAAAAAACAACATTGTATTTCAATTTTTTGCGGACCGATGGTAAAGAGTAACTGTCCAATTTAAATTGAATGCAAAGTACCGTATTAAAAAAAACACAAACACTGACTTATGGAATACCAAACCATGATTATCTAAAGTCATTTGGTCGGCATAGTAGTTATTATAAACTTATTTCTAAAACAAAGAAAAATGGAAGCTGGAGAAACAAAAGAACAAATTACCGCCATGCCCCGGATAGGGGATGTCGCACCAACATTTGAAGCAGTAACAACGCAGGGGAACATAAATTTCCCGGCCGACTATGTGGGTAAATGGGTTATACTCTTTAGCCATCCGGCCGATTTCACCCCTGTATGTACCTCTGAGTTCATAACGTTCGCCAACCTTGAAAGTAAGTTCGACAAGGCCAATTGCAAATTGGTGGGTCTATCAATTGATGGGTTATACAGTCATATTGCGTGGTTGCGAACGATCAAGGATAAAATTGAATTTAATGGCATGAAAAATATTGAGGTCAAATTCCCTTTAATTGAGGACATTACGATGGAAGTGGCCAAAAAATATGGAATGATTCAGCCAGGGGAAAGCAAGACACAGGCAGTAAGGGCGGTATTCTTTATTGACCCCAACAGTATTGTTAGAGCCATTATTTATTACCCTTTGAGCCTAGGAAGAAATTTTGATGAAATCTATAGGGCTTTGATAGCGATGAAAACATCTGATGCATTTAACGTAGCAACTCCTGCAGATTGGAATCCTGGAGACGATGTTATTGTTTCACCTGCGGGAACTTGCGGTGTTGCAGAAGAAAGAATGACTTCCGATGATGAGTTGGAGTGCAAAGACTGGTTTTTCTGTACTAAAAAATTAGACAAGGATACCGTGTTAGATAAAATTCTCAAAAAATAATAGCGTGTATTATGATGCTGTAATTACTTTAAAACAAGATTGTGGTAGTTAGAATGCTTTTGGGAATCAAGAGCGAGGTTGTATGGCCCGAGTTTCTCTTATGTCCAGTTTAAGCCTGCATTTAAATTAATAGACAAAAAACATTAAGAATGAACAAGCGGAAATTTCTAAACCAAGCTATGTTGGTATCGGCAGGTGCCTATATTTCTCCTTCCGTGCTACTATCGGCATGTAAATCAGAATCTAAAAAAGAAAAAATCATGAAGACAACTTCAGTTGCAACGACTACTTTTAAATTACCCGAACTTCCGTATGGATATAATGCCTTTCCAGAAACTATTGATCCTTTAACTATGGAAATACATTATACGAAACATCATCAGGGATATACAGATAAACTTAACGCGGCTTTGAAAGAAGCCAATATTTCTGGGAAAACGATAGAAGAAATTTTAAGTATGGAAAATCTCCCTGATGCTATACGTAACAATGGTGGCGGTTATTTTAATCATAGTCTATATTGGGACATCTTAACTCCTGGCGGTACGATGAGCAATAGCTTTAAAACTAAAATTATTGAAGATTTTGGATCAGAGGAAGCTTTTATGAATGAATTCTCAGAGGCGGGTGCAAAACGTTTTGGGTCAGGTTGGGCTTGGATTGTTCAAAATAATGACAAAAAATTACACATTTCCTCTACACCTAATCAGGATAATCCATTGATGAAAGTATCAGAGATGAGCGGAACACCAATTTTAGGTATTGACGTTTGGGAACACGCTTATTATCTCAAATATCAAAATAAAAGAACAGAGTACCTTAAAAAGGTTTTTAAAATAATTAACTGGAATAAAGTGGAAGCCAGAATGATTTAAATTTTATTTTTTTTCGCAATTCCGATATAGGTGTAACGATTAAACTACCTCTTAAAACAATCTTGTTTTTAGATTAGTATAGAATATACAGAATTGAGACTTTAAATAGGTCTTTATTAAACTTAAGTAAACAAATCACGATGAAGTATTGTTTAAAATTTAAATATAGTCGAACTAAAATCAAAAAATTATGAAAAAATATGTAGTAGAGTTCATAGGTACATTCTTTCTTGTGCTGATAATTGTCGTTTCCGTTAATGGTACTGCTGGGGATATGGCGCCTTTAGCCATTGGGAGTATTCTTATGGTAATGGTTTTTGCGGGTGGACATATATCCGGGGGCCATTTTAACCCTGCAGTTACCCTAGGTGTTTGGATACGTGGTAAAGTCAATGCCACGGATGTCCCAGGATATATGATAGGTCAGTTACTGGGATCACTTTTGGGAGCATTCACGGCTACATATCTTTTGGGTTTTATACCCGGAGCCACCCCAATTAGCACAGGTGGGACATTTGATTTTATGGGAGGTGCTCTGGCCGAATTTCTGGGCACCTTTGCCCTGGTTTGGGTCGTCTTACACACAGCTACAGCCACTGATATAAAAGGCAACTCATTTTATGGGCTCGCCATAGGATTTACGATTATGGCATGTGCCTATGGTTTGGGAGGAATAACCGGAGGGGCTTTCAATCCTGCCGTAGCAGTAGGTATTAGTGCCATTGGCATGACTACTTGGGCCAATATTCTAGCTTTTCTCCTAGGTCAGTTGCTCGCTGGGGTAGCCGCCGCATTTGTATTTAAGTACGTGACCGATGATACCTTAAAAACAAATGAGAATGGCAAATAAAAATAATGATAAGTTAATTTATTTCACAAATCAATAAAACAAAGTAATATGAAAAACATCGAAAATCCAGAAAGTCTAGCAAAATGCCCATTTCGTGGTACCCGAATAGGAGGAGCAATTGGAACTCATCCCCAAGTTGATGATTGGTGGCCCAACCGTTTACAAGTAGAGCTGCTGCACCAAGACCAGCCTGCAGCCAATCCCATTAGTGACGAGAATTATAAAGAAGCTTTTAATAGAATTGATTTCCAGCAATTGAAGCAAGATATCAAAGCTTTACTTGTTGATTCAAAAGAATGGTGGCCGGCAGATTATAACAATTACGGTCCGCAAATGGTTCGTATGGCGTGGCACGCAGCGGGTACCTATCGTATTGCCGATGGCCGAGGTGGAGCAGGACAAGCCATGCAGCGCTTTGCCCCTATCAATTCCTGGTGGGACAATGGGAATACTGATAAATCCAGACGTCTGCTATGGCCTGTTAAAAAGAAATATGGGGCAGCACTCTCGTGGGCAGACCTAATGGTTTTGACCGGTAATTGCGCCTTGGAAATCATGAATTTTCCTACCTACGGTTTTGGAGGTGGAAGACGTGACGCGTGGGAACCAGATCGCAGTACCTACTGGGGACCAGAATTCTGGAACGGCAAGCCCTTTAAGGAATCAAAAGTTGGTGAATACTACGACGGTCATCCTGATAAAATGGTGACCCAAACGCTCCGCTGGGAGGGAGAACCGTCGGACGAGAATCGAGACCTTGAAAACCCTCTCGCCGCTACCCATCAGGCATTAATTTACGTAAATCCTGAAGGACCCGGTGGTAATGGGGAACCGATGGATTCTGCAAGAGCAATTCGAGAATCGTTTAAGCGCATGGCGATGGATGATGAAGAAACGGTAGCTTTAATTGCAGGCGGACATGCATTCGGGAAGAGTCACGGTATGGTAACTTCCGATAAGATAGGTGCAGCACCAGAAGCAGCACCTATACAGGCCATGGGTATGGGCTGGCAGAACCCAGAAGGCACAGGATTTGCCCAGTACACAATGACCAATGGGATTGAGGGGTCATGGACGCCAGACCCTACACAATGGGACAATGACTACTTGATCAACCTGTTCAAATTTGAATGGAAAAAGAAAGAAAGTCCAGCGGGAGCCATCCAATGGACTCCGGTAGACCCAAGTGCTCCAAAGACTCCAGATGCACATCTAGATGGAACGATGAACGATTTGATGATGATGACGTCTGATATTGCTTTAAAGGTAGATTCCGAATATCGTAAAGTATGTGAGAAATTCTTAAATGACTTTGATTATTTCACAGAAGCCTTTTCAAAAGCTTGGTATAAATTAACGCATCGGGATATGGGACCAAAAAATCGCTATTTGGGTCCTGAAGTAGCCAAAGATGATTTGTTGTGGCAAGATCCAATTCCGGCCTGTCATCATGAATTGGTGAACGATAGTGACATAGCTGATTTGAAAAATCAGATCATCGGCAGTGATTTAAGTGTATCCGCTCTAGTTTCTGCAGCTTGGTCCTCAGCGGCCGTGTACCGCAATTCCGACAAAAGAGGTGGTGCCAATGGAGCGCGTATAGCGCTGGAACCACAGAATAACTGGATAATGAATCGACCTTCCGAGCTTAATAAGGTTCTTGGTACCCTCAAAAAAATTCAAAGCGATTTCAATGCTAATCAATCAGGTAATAAGCAAGTTTCTCTTGCTGATTTAGTGGTTTTAGGTGGTTGTACTGCTATTGAAAAGGCAGCTGAAGATGCTGGTACGAAAATCACAGTACCTTTTGCGCCAGGACGTATGGATACTACTCAGGAACATACTGATGTAGAAAGTTTCGATTATTTGCAGCCTGTTTCTGACGGATTCAAAAACTACCATAATGATAAAGTAGGATACCGTGTACCATCAGAACGAATCTTCCTTGACCGTGCCCAATTATTGACATTGAATGCACCGGAATGGACGGTTTTAGTGGGTGGACTTCGTGTATTGGATCAAAATTACGATTACTCTAAACACGGTGTATTTACTGACCGTCCCGGGCAATTGTCCAATGACTTCTTCAGGGTGCTCACCAGTATGGACTATCAGTGGGTGCCTCAAGGTCAAAACGAAATGCTGTTCAACATCAATGATCGGAAAAGCGGAACTACAAAATATACAGCTACCCGCTGTGATCTGATTTTTGGTTCCAATGCTCAACTTCGCAACATCGCTGAAGTTTACGGAGCTGATGATGGGCAAGAGCGCTTTGTAAAAGATTTCGTTGCTGCCTGGGATAAGGTGATGATGCTTGATCGCTTTGATTTGCAATAAATTTGAATCCGAATAGATTGCATCCACTATTTATAAGCACGTTGATAAGCATATACGAGGCAAACACCTTTCCAAAGGCTTGTCAAAGAGCTTACAAGTAACAATTCAATTGTGCTACATGCTAAATATTAAAATTATGGAAAAAATAAAATATTCTAAAATATATCGAATACTACACTGGGCAATAGCTGTTTCATTTCTGTTATTGCTAATTACGATTTTTTTGCGCTTAACATGGATGAACAAGAATAATGTGGCTACTATCATACAAGAATATTTGAGTGGTACCGACCAGACTTTATCGCAAGAACAACTCATTACTTTAGCAAAAAAGATAAGACAGCCCATGTGGGATTGGCATATTTACATCGGTTATGTCTTGACAGGATTATTCAGTCTGCGTTTTATTCTTCCTCTTTTTGGAAAAATGAATTTTCAAAATCCTTTTGGTAAAAACCTATCCACAAAGGAGAAATTTCAGAAATGGACGTATATCACTTTTTATGTCTGTGTTGTTATTTCGTTAGCTACTGGCCTCATAATAGAATTTGGACCAAAAGAATTGAAAAAGCCGATGGAAGAAATCCATGTGCTTGGTATTTATTACTTAATTGGATTTGTCGTACTCCATGTGGCTGGGATACTTATAGCAGAATTTACAGACCAAAAAGGAATTATTTCAAGGATAGTAAGTGGTTCGGCAGACAAAGATTAAAAAGCACGAAAGCACAACAAGAAGCGAATTGTATAAATACCTGAAAAAGATGGATTGAAGGTTGTGAAAAAAGTTAAGAATTTCACTCTGTGCTAAATGAGGTTTGTTTGGAAATAACAAAGCAAAATTAAATCATTGCTTGTGGTTACTTTTAGCAAGGCTTCACTCTGAGTGGCTGTCTCTTCGATTGCCGTTATGTGTATTTATACTCTCAAAGACATCTAAATGTCAAAAAAACTCAATCGCTTAATATCACTCCCCTTACTTATTCTTTAAGGCCTAGGAACCATGATTGGTGGAGGATTTTTGCCTTACTTGGAGAGATTGCAGGAGAAGCTGCTCTTTTCACGCCGCTTGCTTTCCTTCTTTCAGGTTTGTTAGCATTTATAAGTGCAACTTCTTTTGGTATCCGTCCGAGCAACCCATATAGCCGACTTATTCGGCCAGCTTATATTTTTCCCAGTTATTAGGTAGGAGCTGATAGAGTTCTTTGTGATTGTGGGATTGGATTCTGCCCAGTACATCTGTGAGCCACTCCAATTCATGGACCCCATTCTTCTTGCAGGTAGACATGAACGAGTACATAGCAGCAGTCATCTCTGCAGCTTCATGAGATCCTGCGAAGAGGTAATTTTTTCTACCTATCGCCATTGGCCTAATGGCATTCTCGACCAGATTATTGTCAATTTCTATTTGCCCGTGCTCTGCATAGGCGCACAGGCCATCCCACCTGGGCAGGGTGTAGGCGATGGCTTGCCCCAATGGACTTTTGGGTAAAACTTTCTGTACGTTTTCATCCATCCACTTTTTAATATCATTGAGCACCGGCACGGCTTCCTGCTGCCTTCTTTGGGT
>JBBQIQ010000167.1:0-8118 GCA_038325075.1 Bacteroidales bacterium
GAAACAGGGATAGGATCAAAAACATTCAAATTTATCAAAATTTGGGTGGATTATCCCTTTTTGATGAATAAATTACAGTCTCTGAAAGAATAAGGATTTAGGAATAGAGTTTGCCTGAAAATGGGTACATTTGAGATCAGATACTGACGTTTTCTTATTATTTTTTAAATCATTTTTATGAAACTACAATTCCTCGGTGCCGCCCGTGAAGTAACCGGAAGCAAACACCTGATAACGACTGATAAAGGCAAGAAGCTACTGCTTGATTGTGGAATTTATCAGGGCAAAGGGCTTGATACCGATGCCATGAACCGTAATATTGGGGTTAACCCTTACGAAGTTGACCACATCATTCTAACGCATGGACACATTGACCACTCGGGTCTCATTCCTTATTTTTATAGCAAAGGTTTCAGGGGATCGGTTATTTGCACCCATGCCACCCGCGATTTGTGCGCCATTATGCTGCCCGATAGCGGCCATATTCAGGAAAGTGACACGGAAAGGTTTAATAAAAGGCGTGCAAGGCAGGGCTTACCTTCGGTTGAACCGCTTTATACAAAGGAAGATGCCATCAAGTGCATGGAGCTTTTTATAGGGGTTCCATACAACAGGAAGTTCTACATCGATCAGGAGATTAAGCTTAAGTTTACCAATACAGGGCACATGCTGGGAAGCGGTGTTGTTAATCTGGAAATTGCTGAAAAGGGGAAAATTACCCGGATTGCCTATACCGGTGACATCGGGAGACCCGAAAACCGCATACTCCGCTCTCCGGAGCCATTTCCACAGTGCGATTACCTGATCACAGAATCTACTTATGGCAACCGTATTCATCCTCAATTGCAAATCGCCGAAGACGAACTGCTCAGGGTTGTAAAAGAAACCTGTGTTGACAGAGGTGGAAAGTTAATTATACCCTCGTTTGCCATTGGCCGAACCCAGGAAATTGTGCACGTGTTGAATAATTATTTCAACGCCGGGGTTCTCCCGAAAATCAGTATTTATGTTGATAGCCCGCTGGCGGTGAATGCAACGGAGATTTTCAGAGTGCATCCGGAATGTTTTAACGAAGAGGTCATCAAGGTAATGGAAACTGACCCTGATCCATTTGGTTTTAGCTCGCTCCATTACATTAAACTGGCCGAAGAATCTAAAAAGCTAAATGAATTGAAACAACCGTGTATTATTATTTCTGCCTCTGGCATGATGGAAGCCGGCCGGATCAAACATCACCTTGCCAATAATATCAGCAACCCCGCAAACACCATTCTGGCAGTCGGTTATTGCGCTCCTCCCACTTTAGGTGCCCGTATTCTAAGAGGAGATAAAGAAGTTTCAATATACGGGGTTCTGCATGAAGTCAGAGCTAAGATCGAAAAGATCGAAGCATTCAGTGGACATGCCGATGCAGAAGAGATGCTTGATTATATCAGTTGTCAGGATAAAGCACAACTACGGAAAGTATTTTTGGTTCATGGTGAAATCGACGCCCAGTCGGCATATCGTGAAAAACTACTAAAGGCAGGTTTTGCCAATATTGAAATTCCTTCAGTTGGTAATGAGTATATATTGTAAGTCAGCGGGTTTATGAATGGTAAAATGATTGAGGAACTGTAAAAAAAGAGGCGGGTTACCTAACCCGCCTCTTTTGCAACCATTAACTATGAAAGTTTATTCGTTGGTTTTCACCGCTTTTTTACGGGTTGAGTAATTGATTTTAAAAGCACCAACTTTACGTAATTCCTGTTTCACATCCGTTACTATTCCCATTTTCACCTCTTTATCTACTTTTAGTGAAGTGGTCAGCAGAGGCCTGTCGGCTTCCATACGGGCTTCACGCTCAGTGTAAATAAATTCGGCTATATCCGAAATGGTACGGAAAGAGTCGTTCAACTGAATACGCGATTCAGTGCCATAGAATTTTGATTGAATCGGAGGGCCAATATAGATAAAACTGACCAGTGCCTTCTTCTCAAGTTTCTGAACTTCAGAGGCTTCAGGTGCTTTGACACGAACCTTCATGGTTACCTCACGCATGGTGGTTGTTACCATAAAGAAAAAGAGCAACATGAAGATAATATCAGGCATTGAAGCGGTGCTGATTGCAGGAAGTTCTCCTGATTTTTCTTTCTTAAACCGTGCCATATTACTTTTTCCCTCCTATATCTTCGGGTTCAGCTTCTGAAATTGACATTGGAATTGCTTTCTGAACAGCCTGAATGTAGTTTTCATTGGTAAGTTCCGAAAATTTCACTCCAAATTTTTGTTTTGAAAGCTCATTCCTGAGTTCATTAATAGCGGCTGTCAATTCATTTTGAACCTGTATGTACATATCATAAGACGTACCCCTGTCGTTTTTGAGCGAAATAATACCTTTTGAAACCGGGTAAGAACCAATGTATTTGATATCTTCAATCCTTTTTTCAGGTAAGTCATCTCTGTTACCCGGGTTTGAAAAGAATTCCCTGGTATCTGCTCTAAGTGTTTTAATATCACCAACGCGGCCATCGACAAACAACCGGTCGCTTCTGTTAACAAGCACATTGAAAACGTTACGCTCTTTGATTGGGGGGGGCGTTACGGTGATGTCGGGTGGTGGCGGTAATCTCCTCACGATACCTGAATCAACATCCATGGTAGTTGTTACCAGGAAGAAGATCAGCAACAGGAAGGAGATGTCGGCCATCGACCCTGCATTTATTTCGGGAACTTTTCTAGCCATTGTTCATCCTTTGTTTAAGGAGTTATTATTTAAACCATTTTGCTATTTCACTGTAGATGATACTTCCCACCACACCAAAAGTAAAGATGTAAGTGGCCAGTAATCCTCCGCCAATGAGTTTAGAAAGCCCCGGGCTGATGCCTTTCTTGTCGTAAAAAGCGCCTGTTTCGGCAGGAGATACGGCATAAGCAATCACCAGCACAGCGATGAGCATCGCAAAGCCGATTAACCCATTCTTCGCATTCTTCAAATTTCCGAATATCTGAGCCAGAGGGAATATTACTGCCCCAAGAATAGCAATTCCGATAAGAAAATAAGCGAGAAAGAGTCCGATGTTTATTAAACTATCCATTTGCTTATTTTTTTGTGTTTTTGTGTCTAACCAGAATATCCATAAAAGAAATGGTTGCATCTTCCATAGAATTAACAATACTATCGATTTTTGAGATCAGATAGTTATAGAAAACCTGAAGAATGATGGCAACAATAAGTCCGAAAACGGTTGTCAAAAGGGCCACTTTCATACCACCGGCAACAACGGTTGGTGAAATATCACCGGCTGCTTCAATAGCATCGAAAGCCTGAACCATACCAACAACTGTTCCGAGGAACCCGAGCATAGGTGCAAGAGCGATAAACAATCCGATCCATGATAAGTTGTTTTCGAGGCGACCCATCAGAACCCCACCATAAGAAACAATTGATTTCTCAACAATTTCAAGTCCTTCGTCGTGACGGTCGAGACCCTGGAAGAAAATACTGGCTACCGGTCCACGGGTGGTTTTGCAGATTTCTTTTGCTGCTGCAACACCCTCCATTTCAAGTGCGGTCTCAACTTTGTTTAATAATTTTTGGGTGTTGGTTGTTGAAAGGTTCAGATAAATGATCCTTTCAATTGAAAGACCAAGACCAAGAATGAGAACAAGCAAAACCGGAAACATCCAGCCAGGGGAACCCTCAATGAATTTCTGTTTAAGGACCTGGTGAAATGATAGAGGGGCTTCTGTTTCGGCAACCAGAGTTTCCTGTGGTGCTGCAACTTCCTCCTGAGCTGTGGTGTCAGCGGGTTGTTCAGTCTGGGCTGCAGGCTGATCCTGTGCCATAACAAAGCTGGTGACTCCTAGTGTGAGCATTCCTGCTACCGTCAAAAACGCAATTAATTTTTTCATAGTTAATGGTTATTGATTTTTGTTTTAAAAGGAACTTGTTTTTGTTTCAGTTTATTGTGTGTTTATCAATTATCGTTCAACATCTGGCGGAGAGAATGGGATTCGAACCCATGATACGCTTTTGGCATATACACACTTTCCAGGCGTGCGCCTTCGACCACTCGGCCATCTCTCCTAACAGGCTCAAATTTACACCCCTTATTCAATTTCAAGGCGCTAAAATACAAAAAAATGAAGTTCTAAATCGAATGATGTTAAATTTTACTGATTATGAATAAGATTGACTGTTAAGTTATACGCAATCAGTCTTATATGTGCTTATCAAAAAACCTCTGTTCAAAAAAAAATCACATTCTGTGAAGTCTGACCAATTGTTCAGCGCACTTTTTATTCGATTGTCAGTTCACCACGTAACGGACTTTGCAGTTTATTGGCCAATTCCTCTCCCGAATATCCTTCTCCTAGCAGGAACATTGTTTTTGCGATGGCCGATTCGGTGGTTATGTCATATCCACCTACAACCCCAATACTCTCCAACTGCACACTGGTTTCATATTTACCCATTTCAACAGAACCACCCTTGCACTGTGTAACATTAAATATGGTAATGCCCTGTTCGATGGCAGCCTTTAAATCCCTGATAAACCATTCGTCAGTCGGTGCATTGCCTGCCCCATAAGTTTCAAGGATAACAGCTTTGAGGTCTTTGGTTCCCAGGATGCTCCGGACCACATTCTCGGTTATACCCGGGAATAACTTAAGAATGGCCACATTGGGGTCGAGGTTCAGATGAACTTTCAGCTTTTTGAAGTTTGGTTTAATAATGTATTGTGTGTTATACCTGATATGCACACCCACTGTGGCCAAAAGGGGATAATTTCCGCTCAGGAATGCATTGAAGTTTTCGGCATTGAATTTATTGGTCCGGTTGCCGCGCATCAGTTGGTTTTCGAAACAAATGGTAACCTCGGGAACAATTGGGGTGTCGTCTTCACGGGCAGCGGCAATCTCAATGGCGTTGATGAAATTTTCCCGTCCGTCGGTCCGTAGCACACCCATCGGCAATTGCGAACCGGTAAAAACAACCGGTTTGTTGAGGTTCTCCAGCATAAAGCTGAGTACCGATGCCGTATAAGCCATCGTATCGGTGCCATGCAATACCACAAAACCATCGTACTTTTCGTAATTAACCTCAATTGTTTCAGCAAGCCTGATCCAGAAAGCCGGATTCATATTCGATGAATCTATCAGTGGATCAAAACAAAAGGAATCAATCTGGTAATTGAAATTCGCCAGAATAGGGATATGGTTGTATAAGGCGTCAAAATTGAACGGAGCCAGGGCGCCTGTTTTGGGGTCTTGAATCATGCCGATGGTGCCGCCGGTGTAAATTACGAGAATGTTGGTTTCCATGGGTGTAAAAGTAAAAAGTTAACTGCAGTGCCTCGGTTCAGAAGTTTTGGAAATTCAGATTTTCAGAAAAGCAGGTTAAAGTCCGAACATCTTCATAGCATTCGCGGTTGTTGTTTCACTTACTTCCCTGAGGCTTATTCCCTTTATTTCAGCAACTTTTTGTGCGACCAGCGGAATGTAGGCCGGCTCATTGCGCTTTCCGCGATGGGGCATGGGCGCAAGGAAAGGTGCGTCGGTTTCAAGAACGAGATGCTTTAAATCAATTTGTTTTAAAGTTTCCTGCATTTTGTTGTTTTTAAAAGTTACTACGCCGCCCAGCCCCAGGCTGAATCCAAAACCGATGGCTTGCTTTGCCTGTTCAATACTTCCCGAAAAGCAATGGAAAATACCGTGCAGATCAGACTTGTTTACATCTTTTAAGATCCGGATCACTTCATTGAAAGATTCCCTGATATGAACGATCAAAGGGAGATTATAAGCCCTGGCCAGGTCGATGTGGTGGCGGAAAACATATTCCTGTTGAAGGGCGTAGGTTTTGTCCCAGTAAAGATCGATGCCACATTCACCAATGCCGAAAAATTTCCGGTCCATAAGCCAGCATTCGATGGCAGCCAGCTCGTCCATATAGTTTTCTTTCACTGATGTAGGGTGCAAACCGATCATCGGAAAGCAGTTTTGCGGAAACGCTTCGCACAAGGCCAGCATCGGGTGAACCGAAGCGCTGTCGATGTTTGGCAACATCAAATGGCTTACCCCTGCTGCCAGCGCATTTTCAACAACCTGATTACGGTCGGTATCAAATTCTTCCAGGTAAAGATGGGTGTGCGTGTCGGCAAAAATCATGCGGCAAAGGTAGCAAATTGATAAATCGGATTGAGGTTGAGGTTAAGGTTGGGCCTGCCTGTCTGACATTGCATATTCAAAAGAGAGGTTTGTCAGCCAGTCAGACAGGGTTAAGCTTGCCCGACTGAAGTAAGTCGGGTAAGCCTGGCTGACGAACATATCCTAAGTAAATTTATTTAGCCAGTCAGACAGGGTTGAGGACCTTCTAACTAATTTCGAGTCTTTAATCTCAACCTGAGTTAAATAAAAATCCATTGAGATGATAATAACCGCTGTAAAGTTGAGCCGGAAAATCTATTCTTCATTCCATATAAAAATCGGTTTAATCGGGAATATTCGTTTATTATATGTTTCAAATATCATGATATTTAAAACCACAACTTTGATTTATCATGTATATCAGAAAACTGAGTCTTTAAGCGATCGAAGAACAAACACAAATCCTACCGGTTCGGGAAGTCAGCAAAGAATTGGTAATTTCCATTACTTTTGTGATACTTCAAGCAGGAAAATATGCCAAAAAAAATTCTGATTATCCGTTTTAGTTCTATTGGCGATATTGTATTAACCTCTCCCGTTATCAGATGTCTGCAAGAGCAGATTAAAGATGTGGAAATTCATTTTCTGACCAAAAGGAAGTTCTCGCCAATAGTTGAAAATAATCCATATCTCACAAAAGTTTATGCCATCGAAAAGGATGTTTCCGAAGTTATTCCCCAACTGAAGGCTGAATCATACAATCATATTGTTGACCTGCATAAAAACCTTCGTTCATTTCTGGTTATTCTAAGATTGATGAAGCCATACAGCAGTTTCGATAAGCTTAATTTTAAGAAATGGCTGCTCGTGAGGTTCAAGGCTAAAGGAATGCCTTCGGTTCACATTGTTGACCGATATATGAAAACTGTTGAGAAACTTGGTGTCAAAAATGATAACCTGGGACTCGATTTTTTTATCCCACCCGGCGAAGAGGTAGATACGGCCTTACTTCCCGCCCCGTTTAATGCCGGTTATATAGGTATAGTGATTGGTGGTAAACACAACACCAAAATCCTGCCGGTAGATAAAGTAGTTGAGATCTGCATTGGATTAAACAAGCCGGTAATTCTGCTTGGCGGTCCCGAAGACGCATACAGGGGAGAGATCATCTCTCAGATTCCGGGGCTAACTGTGATGAATGCCTGTGGGAAATATTCACTGATGCAATCGGCATCGCTGGTAAGGCAGGCCGGTTTTATTATAACCAATGATACCGGGTTGATGCACATTGCCACTGCTTTGCACAAACCCATCGTCTCGGTGTGGGGAAATACGGTGCCTGAACTGGGTATGTATCCATATCTCCAGGCTGAAATCCCGCAACTGATTTCCGAAATTAAAGGGCTCAAATGCAGGCCTTGTAGTAAGATCGGATTTGACAAATGCCCGAAAGGCCATTTCAATTGCATGCGGGAGCAGGATACGGATGCTATTGTAAGTTTTGTAAAGGCGCATAGCTGAGAACAGACTTTAACTCCTTTTTGCTTAGGTTGAGGTTATGCTTCGGCTTCGCTCAGCAACCAAGGTTAAGGTTAAGGCTGAGCCTGCCCGACTGAAGTGCGTCGGGTAAACCTGTCTGACAATTCAGTTTCAAAAGAAAAATTAGTTAGACAGTCAGACAGGGTTAAGGTTAAGGGGAATTCCTTACCTGGAGTCAATCGTCAATCGTCATTCGTTGGTCCCTGAGCTCTTGCCGAAGGGCATTCGTCAATCGTCATTCGTTGGTCCCTGAGCTCTTGCCGAAGGGCATTCGTCAATCGTCAATCGTCAATCGTCATTCGTTGGTCCCTGAGCTCTTGCCGAAGGGCATTCGTCATTCGTCATTCGTTGGTCCCTGAGCTCTTGCCGAAGGGCATTCGTCATTCGTTGGTCCCTGAGCTCTTGCCGAAGGGCATTCGTCAATCGTTGGTCCCTGATCTCTAGCGCGGG
>JBBQIQ010000168.1:0-8087 GCA_038325075.1 Bacteroidales bacterium
TGCATATACAACGCCTTGCCACCTTTGGTCAGCTTCATCTTTTCTTCGGTGCATTCCCAGTCTTTAAAACGGGCGTTGTTTGCCAGGCATTCCTGTTCAAGTGCTTTCAGACCTTCTTTATCGCTTTTTTTCAATAAATCAGTACGGCGTTGCATCACCGCAAAAGGTGCCCAGCTTTTCGGATACACAATATCTGCATCTTTAAACGCTTCGTCCATGCTGTTGACTACCCTGAATTTACCGCCGGAAGCAGCGGCATTTTTTCCAGCCAGTTCAACCACTTCAGGGATCAGCGTATAACCTTCAGGATAAGCCAGATCGACTTCCATACCGAACCTCGTCATCAGGCCGATAATTCCCTGTGGCACCGAAAGTGGTTTACCATAGCTTGGCGAATAGGCCCAGGTCATGGCGATTTTCTTCCCTTTCAGGTTTTCAAGGCCACCATAATAGTTTACCAGATGCAAAAGGTCGGCCATCGATTGGGTCGGATGGTCAATGTCGCACTGCAGGTTAACGATGCCCGGCCTTTGCGGAAGCACACCATGCTGAAAACCATCGTCCAGCGCATGTCCGACTTCCTGCATATAGGTATGCCCTTCACCCAGAAACATATCGTCCCGGATGCCAATGATATCCGTAAGGAAACTGATCATGTTGGCAGTTTCGCGCACGGTTTCACCATGGGCAATCTGCGAGGTGGTTTCGTCCAGATCCTGAACCTCCAACCCGAGTAGGTTGCAGGCCGATGCAAAAGAAAATCGCGTACGGGTCGAATTATCCCTGAAATTGGAAACCGCCAGTCCCGAATCGAAACAGCGTGCAGAGATATTGTGATCGCGTAAATACTTCAGTGCCTTGGCTACCAGCAGGGTTTGCCTTAGTTCGTTATCGGTCTTGTCCCAGGTAAGCAGGAAATCTTTTTCAAAAAGTCCGGACTTTAATTTCTTAAGTTCTTCAATCAGTTGAGCGAAATTTGACATAAAAAGTTCTTTTCTGTTTGTAAATTTTCACAATGTATTGATTAGCAGATTAGCGGATTAGCAAATTAATAAACCCGTCATTCTTTATTCGTCATTTTTACCCTGAGCCTGTCTGCCTGTGACTGATCCCAAAAGATTTACATAGTTATGCATACGGGCAGGCTCTTGTCGAAGGGCGGCATTCTAAATTCGTCATTTTGATTAGAAGATTAGCTAATTTAATAATTTTTCTAAATTAGGTAAGCATAAGCCGCATAAAAAGCGGCAGCCACTTCCAGATCACCGATGGGCACTTTCTCATTCGGCGCATGCGCCATTACCTCATTACCCGGGCCAAAGCCAATGATCGGGATGCCATAATAGCCGTTAATGGTTACGCCGTTGGTAGAGAAAGTCCATTTATCCACAATAGGTTCTTTATCAAACAATTGCCTGTAAGCATCCACCCCGGTGGTAACGGCTTTGTGGTCTGCCGGAATTTTCCAGGTCGGATAGTACTTTTCCATGCCATATTTAAGCCCTGTGTATGCAATTTCTTCATAATGCAGCACTTCTACGCTGGCATCCATATCTTTAATAATCTCCAGAATTTCCGCTACTGCCGACTCTTTAGTTTCACCCCAGGTCAGACGGCGGTCAAGGTGAAAATGGGCATAATCAGCCACGGCGCATAAGGATGGACTGCCGGATTTAATTTCAGAAATTGTTACGCTACCTTTCCCGAGGAATTCATCAAATGGCAGGTGCTCATTCAGTTTTTCAACCTCGAGAGCAGCCCGGGCCGCGGCATAAATGGCATTTTTCCCACGCTCTGGTGCACTTCCGTGACAGGAAATACCGTTGAACTTTACCAGAATTTCCATTCTGCCCCTATGCCCCCGGTAGATGTTCAGGTTGGTAGGTTCAGTGCTGATCGCAAAATCAGGCCGGATGCCCTCTTCTTCAACCAGGTATTTCCAGCAAAGGCCGTCGCAGTCTTCTTCCATCACACTTCCTACCACCAATACAGTGAGGTCGCGGGTAAAGCCAAGTTCCTTAAGAATACGCCCGCTGGTAATTGCGGCTGCCGGACCGCCTTTCTGATCAACGGTCCCGCGACCATATACAAAACCGTCTTTAATTTCTCCGCTGAAAGGATCGAAATTCCAGTTGGCAGCATTTCCAACATCCACAGTATCCATGTGCCCGTCGATGGCTAAAATCCGTTTGCCATTGCCTATTCTACCAATAACATTTCCCAATCCGTCAATTCTGACTTCATCGAATCCGGCTTCTTCCATCTGGCGTTTCAGCTCAAGCTGAACTTCCTTTTCATTCATACTGGTAGATTTGATCTGCACCAGTTTTGAAAGGTTTTGTGCTGTGAAATCCCGGTACTTATGGGAAAGGGCATTGATTTTTTCAAAAATTTCTTTCATTCTGTTTTTGTGTTAGGATTGTAAGAGGCACGTGCCTGCCTGTTTGCAAGGCAGACAGATCAGAAGATAAGATGCGCACCGACTTACGATCATTCGTTTAGGTTTGATAATTTCTCAATGCTCAATAACACCACTTCCGCAGTTGCCGGCAACGAAAAATCCGGCTCAAATTCATGGTTACCGACCGCCGAAATGGCATCTTTTATTGCCAGCCACACCGAGAATGCCAGCATCAAAGGAGGTTCGCCCACTGCTTTGCTTTTTCGGATGGACCCTTCGTTGGGATGGTCGCGGAGAAATTCAACATTAAACACCAGCGGCATTTCATTGATGGTAGGTATTTTATAGGTATCGGGGGAATGGGTGAGCAACCGGCCTTTGTTGTCCCATTTGATCTCTTCGGTGGTGCACCAACCGACGCCCTGAATAAAACCGCCTTCTACCTGCCCGATGTCAATATTTTCGTTGAGCGAATCACCGACATCATGCAGAATATCAGTTCGAAGCAGTTTGTATTCACCGGTGAGCACATCAACCTGAACTTCAGAAGCTGCCATGCCATAAGCATAATAATAGAATGGATTGCCTTTGCCGGTTTCCCGGTCAAAATGAATTCCGGGTGTTTTGTAAAAGCCGGTTGAACTAAGGCTTACCTGGCTGAGGTAGGCAGACTGAATCAGATCGGAAAACCGGATGCTCACGTCTGGGTAACTATCCAGAAAAACCCTGTTATGCTCAAAACATAAGCTTCCGTGATGGACATCGGCTACCCCGGCCCTGGCCAGCTCAGCTTTTGCCACAGGAATCAACCTTTCCCTGAGGGTATCAATCGCATTTTTCACGGCCATTCCGTTCAGGTCACTGCCCGAAGATGCCGCAGTGGCCGATGTATTTGGAACTTTTGAGGTATTGGTGGCACTGATCTTTATAAACTCCGGTGAAATACCCAACTCGGCAGATGCCACGCCCAACATTTTTGCATAAAGGCCCTGTCCCATTTCGGTACCTCCGTGGTTTACCTGAACAGTTCCATCCTTATAAATACTTACCAATGCCCCGGCCTGATTAAGAAAAGCTGTCGTAAAGGAGATGCCGAATTTAACGGGTGTTATCGCCAAACCACGCTTCAGGTATTTGTTTTGCTTGTTGCAAGATTCAATTTCATTTCTCCTTGCATAATAACCTGAGGAATTCACAAGACGGTCAAAAATAACATGGAGGCGATTGTTTTCAATCACTTCGCCATAAGGGGAAAGGTTGTCCTGATTGATGCCGTAAAAATTCAGTTTTCGTATTTCTGCAGGTTCCTTTTTCAGGAACCGGGCAATCCGGTCAATGGCATTTTCAATCACTGCCATACCTTGCGGCCCTCCAAAGCCACGGAAAGCAGTATTTGAAGGAAGGTTGGTTTTGTATGCTTTTCCGGTGATGCTGATATCCGGGATGTAATAGGCATTCTCAGCATGAAACATGGCTCTTTCGAGGATGGCCCGGCTGAGATCGGTGGAAGAACCGGCATCGCTGTTTAACTCAACTTTATACGCCAGTATTTTTCCTTTTTCATCGAAACCTATGCTGTATCTTGAAAAAAAACGATGCCGTTTACCGGTAATTTTCTGATCATCATCGCGGAAAAGATGAATCTTGACAGGCCGCTTCGTAGCATTGGCAAGCAATGCAGCCCATGCCGCCACGTGGTTGGCCTGAGTTTCCTTGCCACCGAAAGCACCGCCCATGCGCCGGACTTCAACATCCACTTCATTCTTTGGCACGCCCAATACTTCTGCAACAATGGCCTGTGTTTCAGCCGGGTTCTGGCTGGATGCATAAACGAGCATCTCCTTTCCTTCGCCGGGCACCGCCAGGGCTGACTGGGTTTCGAGGTACCAATGCTCCTGTGCACCGGTTTCCAGTTCACCATCTAATATATAAGGTGCTTTTTTCAGCGCTTCCTCCGCATGTCCATTGATGATGTACCTTGGTGGTGCAATCAGCAGATCCTTTTCAATGGCTTCCCTGAGCGAAAGCACAGCATCCAGCTCTTCAACCTCAATCCTGACCAATCTTTCAGCCTCGATGGCAATTTCTTCTGTTTCGGCAGCAATCAGCAGAATTGCCTGACCTATAAAGATGACTTCTGTATCAGCCAGGCAGGGTTCATCGTGAATCACCGGCCCCATCTGGTTGGCTCCCGGAATATCTTTGGCGGTGAGGATTGCGGCCACACCTTTCAACTTTATAGCTTCTGAAAAGTCAATCGATTTTATTACGCCATGGGCAA
Source organism: Bacteroidales bacterium (assembly GCA_038325075.1). Classification (GTDB taxonomy): domain Bacteria; phylum Bacteroidota; class Bacteroidia; order Bacteroidales; family Lentimicrobiaceae; genus Lentimicrobium. The sequence continues at coordinate 4,683 of JBBQIQ010000168.1, forward strand.
CCGGGCTATATACCACCCGGCCGGTTAATTGTAACGGGCTGACATCCATATCGTTCACATAAACCGATTGCCCGGTTACATGCTTTATCGCGCTGTCGTGTTTAAGATTTTCCGGCTTCATATTGCCTGCCCTTTCGATTCTTCGAAGAACTTCAGTAAAAGGTTTCGGGCAACCAGGCTGCGGTAAGCGGCATTGGCCCGGGCATCGCTAAGCGGCGTAAATTCATGGTAAAGAATGTCCATGGCAGCAAACACAGTAGTTTCTGTCCAGGGTTTTCTGGTCAGAAACGCTTCAGTTTTGATGGCTCGTGCAGGTTGAGCAGCCATTCCACCATAAGCAAGGATAATGTCTGAGACTGTCCCGTTTACGGCCAGCATTGAGAAACCCGCGCTGACCGTTGAAATATCAAGGTCTTTACGGCGTGAAACTTTGTAGGATTTGATAATTCTGCCAGGTGAAGGTTTGGGAATAATTATTTCAGTTATCAGTTCATCTTTCCTCAGATCGGTGGACCGATAACCGGTAATAAAGTCCTCAATTCTACAGTATCTTTCCCTGGTTGAGGCCTGTAACCTGATATTTGCTTTATATGCAATCAACAGTGGTAAAGTGTCACCGATGGGCGATGCCGAGCCGATGTTTCCGCCGATGGTAGCCAGGTTCCGGATCTGAAGGGAACCAAAAATCTTCAGCATCCCGTAAAGGGCTGGTAATCTGGTTTTGGAGAAATGAAGCAAACGCTCTAAGGTTGCACCAGAACCAATCCGAAAAGTTTCTTTATGCTCTTCCAATATCCTGAGTTCTTCAACATCGCTGATATCAATGATCTTTTCCAGGAGTTCTTTCTTTTTTGTCTGGCGCAGGGCTACATCTGTGGAACCGCCGGTAATCAGGGCATCGGGATGCCTGCGCCTCAGTTCCAATGCATCTGTAAGCGTAAAAGGCTTGTAGTAATGTTGCGCTGAAGTATGAATTTCAATCAGCGCTTTATCCAAATTCAGTTTGTCGAGTATTTTAAGGGTTTCAGTTTCAGCGGCAGTGAATTTATCGGCTCCTTCATGGGTGCAGGCGGAAGTGGCAGCATCGGCGATCGGCCTGTAACCCGTGCAACGGCAAAGATTTCCGGTTAAAGCATCATGAATTACTTCCGTTGACGGATGGTGCTGGTTCTTGTATAGTCCGAAAAGTGACATAATGATACCCGGTGTACAATACCCACACTGGCTGCCATTCTGATCAACCATTGCCTGCTGTACAGGATGAAGTTCATCTCCATCGGCAAGATTTTCTACTGTGATGAGTTGTTTTCCGTGAAGCATCGGAAGGAAAACCAGGCAACTGTCAATGGATTTGTAAACGAGTTTTCCACCCTGATTTTCAGCAATTACTACGGTACAGGCGCCGCAATCCCCTTCGGCACAGCCTTCCTTCACTCCCTTGTGGAAAGGCAGGGACCGGAGATAGTTCATAACAGTGATTGTCGGCTTTAGTTCAGGATTATCTTTGAAATCAAGCTCTATCAAACTATCATTAAGCAAAAACCTTATCATTTGCCTTGAATTGTTCATGCTTTCTTAAGCTTGTTTTTTATATCTATCATTTTTGCTACGATGCTGATGGCAATTTCAGCGGGCGTTTCGGCCTCAAACGGAATACCGATCGGCATATCAATCCTGGCGAGTATTTCTTTGGTTAAAATACCGTCTTCAATGGCGCGTTTGCTGATTTCTCCGACTTTTCTCCGGCTGCCAATCATCCCCAGATAAGCGAAATCCCTGACAGCACATTGATAGAGAAGTTTTTCGTCAAACTCATGCTGATGTGTGACAATCACTATATAGGTCTTGACGGAAAACTCTAGTTCTTCAACTGCCTTAAAATAATCAGTACACCTGGTTTCAACACCTTTTACATCCCAGTTATCGAAAATCCCTTCGCGTTGATCAACGACAATTGTTTGGAATCCCAAACCGGCAGCATATCCGGCCAACGCTTTACCCACGTGACCTCCACCAAAAATATACAGCCGTGGTAAGACCCCAATTGGCTCGAAATAAATATCCATGGTACCCCCGCACTCCATTTTTAGGTCGTCGTGCAATTCAAAATGCCTGAAAACAGAAACTCCGGATTCAATTAGCTGAATGGCATTCTGAATTACCTGATGTTCAATTGTACCCCCGCCTATCGTTCCTTTGATTGAACCATCATTATAAACGAGCATTTTAGAGCCGGCTTTGCGGGGGGTAGAGCCTGTAGAGGAAGTAACAATGCATAAAACAGCAGGTATCTGTTCTGTATGAATTCTGTTCAGATCATCAATTAATTCAAGCATAGAGAAGATATTAGACAGGCTAAAGTAATAAAAACTTCAGTCATAAAAGCAGGAATTTGATCGCAATAAGTTATTTGCAATCAGAAATGTGTCTTTGTGTGTACTAAAAAGCAAAATATGTCCCAATATGGAAAATACTTATCCCTTTTTGAATCATTTCACCTATATAGAAAAACCCAATTACCGAGGATTGTATTTGGATTTATTCTAAATTACATTTTTATTTAACTGTTTATGAATTACTTACCAAATTCGTAAAATTACTTTACGCTTTTCTGGATATATAGATTTTTGGCGATGGCACGTTTTCTGACTTACCCTTATCACAACACGTTCATCGTAACTAACAAACAAAAAATAAACAACTCAAAAAACTAACACCATGAAAAAAGTAACCTTCATTCTTTCAAGCGTAATTCTGATGACCATCGCAACTGTAAGTGTTAATGCCCAGAATACCGCTATCGTAAACGCTGACGCTTCCGCTACAATTCTTCAGCACCTTTCACTAACCAAAAATGTTGACCTTGCTTTTGGTGGAATCATCACCGATACCGATGGCGGTTCTGTTTTAATCCCTGCAACTGCTGCCGGAACCCCTTCATACAACGGACTGCCTACCCAGCTTACTGCTACTACCAGCGCTGCACAGTTTACAGCCAATGGCGAAGACGATGCTACCTTTGCAATCACACTGCCTGCTTCAACTACCTTAACCAATGGCACACACACCATGTTAGTCGATAACTTTGTAAGCAGTGTCGGATTAACCGGTGTTCAACTGGTATCCAGTGAAAAGATGTTTTATGTTGGTGCAACTCTTAATGTTGGTGCAGCCCAGGCCGCAGGAACTTACAGCGGAGACTTTGATGTAACCGTTACCTACGAATAAAATATTCCTTAAGTTACACAGGGTGCAGGTTTCCTCCACCCTTTTTTTTTGCCTGATAAGTTCTTTTCTTCTAAAATATTTAAATCATGACCCGCATTTTAACTGCAGTAATTATCTTCCTGCTGTTCAGCGGTCAGGTTTGGGCGCAGGCATCGGTTACCGCACAGGCTTTTGCCG
>JBBQIQ010000169.1:0-8049 GCA_038325075.1 Bacteroidales bacterium
GTCAGCAGGTACCCGTAAGGTTACCATCCGGTTAATCTGCCTTCCGGATGAGTTTTCATTTTCAGAGGAAATCCAGGCTTTGTGTTTATGGATGGCTTCCTTAATACGTTTTCCGGTGCCATCAAGATCATCGGTTTTAAATGAAAGATCTCCGGTTCTGATCAGTTTCCTGTTTACCTCCTCAACCGGAGTTGCTCCGATTCCGTTTGCAGATTTAGCGGAAAGCCCGTCTGATTCAGGGCTCAGGTTCATGCTGTTTTCCGAACCGCGCCCACAAGAAGTCAAAATTAAAATCGTGCTTGTTAAAACGACCAGCCAAAGTTTTTTCATATAAATAAAAATATAATATAACAACGCTTGCGGCTTCACCATATTTTATTACTCTGAAACAATAAGTTTGCGAATGCACTTATTTCCGTTTGCTTCAACCTCTATAAAATAAAGACCCGGAGTGCAGTCAGTTTCAAAACTAAAAGTGTTTTTTCCGGCTGATACATTTTGATCGCAAAGTAACCTTAAAACAGCACCTTGAATTGATAAAAGTCTCATGCTTACTTTTTCAGGATTTTTCAGGATGAATTTAATGGTAAACTTCTTTTGTGCCGGGTTTGGCGAAACCTTAAAGTCTATAACGGAAAGGTCAGGATCTGAAACAGCCAGAAAATCGCCGTTAATTCTGTAGAACAAATGATCACCCGTTTTCTGGAGCCGGAAGTATCCATTACCCAGGTTGGTGAGGTCAGCCGCTTGTCCATTGTGTAAATCGGTTACCACAATGTTTTGCATCGGCCATGGCATCAGTGATGGATTCAGGTCGATGTATTGCTGATTTCCGATAAAACTCAGGTCGAGACAGGTCGGGTGTTTTATGCCCGAAATGCTGCCGGTGCAGATAAATCCCATGTTTGGGATTGCCTGTCCTCCGGGGTTGAAAAAGAAACGGTCATTGTGTTTGGCCATGCTGATGATGCCGCTTCCCGCTATAATTCTGTATGCAAAAGAGCCTTCATTATCGCCAGCAACAAAGCCATCTGGTGGTAAGATTGTGTTACCGAGTTGAAAAGAAGTGGTTCCGGCATTTGCAACCACAATCCAGCCATTGTCAAATACTGTTTTCTGAACCAACCTGTTATCCGAGAGATAAAGGTGATCGGTCATTTCAGCAAAACCACAGCTTCTGAAAACAGCAGAAGTCAACATCATGGAGGTAAGAAATCGTTCACGGTTTGTTTTCCAGTAGGCATAATCAGGCGGAGCGATCAGCGGCATTGATGCGTAAAGCACATTGAAAAGCACTTTTCTATCCCAATAAGCCGGTACTTTTGAAAGCCCGTCACCTGTGTACCATGTAGGTACATGAACATCGTGATAAACAAGCCCGTGCAACGGAATCCGCCGGGCTGCGTTCATATTGTATTCAAGGAACAGTTCACCCGGTTCATCGGTTGGGGTAGTCCAGTCGTAGCCGGCACTGTCGGCAGGCATGATGCTCATGGTGCCTTCGCCAAAATCAACCGCAGGAAAAGCAAAATCCCGGGCTTCCTCACTTCCGGTTACAAGGGCGAATTCGTTTTTTACAACTTCAAGCAATGCTTTTCGGTTAAGTCCATCACTCTCCCGGGTTGCCGGATGATCATCTGAATAACACTCAACCAGTGTGGAGGATAATTCCACATCAATAAAGCGGCAATTGTAATGATTGTCTGTCAGATCCTCCTGTAGCCGGGTGCGCGCATAATCAGCATGGGTAGCCGAACAGGTATAATATCCCTGATAGGTGGTTCCATCTTCCAGCAAGGCAAGCCAACCTTCAAGCAATGATCCGTTTTCCTGAACAACCACATCACCGGGAAACCCATCCGTTCTGTAACCGGGAATGGGTGGTGAAAGAGGAGGCCACACATCAGTAAAGATATCGTAACGGCTGCTTAAGAAACCAAGGTTATTGATGGTGTTGATAACAGCGGAGAAATCTGTAACCTCATTCCAGCTACCGGTGAGTGATATTATGGCCCTGTCAATGCCAAACCTGTAGAGTGAATCGATGAATTCAGGCTGCAGGAAATGCCAGTCGAGCGCCCAGAAATCGACGGCTCCTCTGAGTTTCTCAACATTCGGATTCTCAGCTGTTTTCTGCTCAAATGTTGTTACAAAGCCGTTCAGAATTGCAAAATTCCGGTACCATTGCGCCATGGAAACATAGCCCCCAGCCGGGAAAAATACATAGGAAAATCTCCGCTCATAACCCAGGGTGTGCTTTGATGATTCGTGGATCAACTTTAAGGATGTCAATCCATTACTTACTTCCGGAAATTCTACCCGGGTATCCCAGGGATCATAGGTAGAAATCATATAACCCGAAGTGAGGTTTGTTACACCTGCAAAAGCCATGGTTGCTTTCCAGTCGTATAGGCCGAATTGCCAGAAAGGGAATCCTTCTTCAACAGGGAGAATCATTCCGCTTGCCCAGGGGACAATCAGAAAATCGCCAGCCTTACTCTCAATCGGACCGGGGAACGAGATTTCCTCAGTGAGCGGTTGTTCAGGATCTTCCAGAAGTGAAAATTTCAATTCGTTGTTAACCAGGCTAATATTAATGATTATCGGACTATTGAATGCGATGTAGGTGCCATAAAATGTGAAAGAATTTTCAGAGGAATCGATGCTTTGGATATTATAACCATCGGTGGATTGGATGTTGTGGGTGACACCTGCAATTTTGTCGGCAACTTCTATCCGGAAGGAGGGGGTGAAAATATCTATTCCCAGAAAGGTATTTTCAAGATGATGAATTTGAGGCTCAGCCATTTGTCCGGTAAGCATAAAGCTGACATCGTCGATGAATACAGCGCAGGAATCATTCCCGACAAATCGTGGCCAGATATACGCAACCCCATCCGGTATTGCCAGACGGGTTGAATATAGGGTGTAATCATTGTTTATATAGAATTCTGTTGCGTTGTATGACCAACTGATTGAATTGCCATCTGCATCAAAAAGGGCAAAAGACATCTCTACAAAATCGACAATCTGCTCAGATTTTATCCAGGCAGAGAATTCGTAAATGTCGCCGGCGATTACCAGAAAGTTGGCATTCTGTTTAAACGACCAGTCGTTGGGGCCCCAGTGGCTGATAAATACTGCATTAGATCCGGAATGAACCGGCGATTGAACAACAGTTGCAGTGCCGGCTCCCTGATCGCGGGTCCAGAAATCCCACCCGTTCAGGCCGTTTTCAAAACCGGGGTTTGTTATAAGGTTTTGCGCGCAGGCAAATGAAAAGGACAGGCAGATTATGGATAACAACAGGCAGCGTTTCATGGAAGTAAGTGTTGAGTCACGGACAAATTTAGCCATAAATATGACCCGGTTCTTCAAAATAAAAAGGAGAATAGTCAATACAACTTTTCTCCTTTCGCCAATAATAATTTTGGTTAAATATGCTCAGATACCATAGCTTTTTCTGACAAATGCATAGTAAACAGAGGCAGGAAGGAAGCGCTTCATTGGTAGCAGGAGCGGGGCCGGATAAGCAACCGGATACCGAAGTTTTTTAGAGTTGTCGGTGACTGATTTGTAAATGGTTTTAGCCACAACGCCCACATCAGCGCCTTTTTCACCTGCCGACCGGTTAAGTATCTCAACTTTTTCGACAAATTTGTCGTACTCCTTTGTTGTTGTAGGTTTAACAAAGGCTCTGCTGCGTCCGTAAAATTCGGTTTTGATGGCTCCGGGTTCAATAATTTTGATTTTGATATTGAATTGTTCGGCTTCAAACTGAAGTGATTCAGAGAAGCCTTCCACCGCCCATTTTGAAGCATGATAAATGCTGTAAAGCGGAAAAGCAACTCTGCCACCAACGCTGGCAACCTGCACTATGGTGCCCGATTTGTTGGGCCGCATGTGTTTCATGGCTTCACGGGTTACCCGCATTAGTCCGAATACATTGGTTTCGAATTGTTTGCGGATAAACTCGTCGTCCATGGCTTCGAAAACACCATCGGCACCAAAGCCCGCATTGTTGACAACAACGTCAATTTTGCCAAATTCGCTTGAAATTTGCTGAAAGGCGTTGGTAACAGATTGATGATCTGTTACATCCAGGGTGTAAAGCTTTATATTTGGCTGATCTGCAAATTCTGTCTCTTTCGAAGGATTTCGCATAGTTGCAGCTACATTCCAGCCATTTTGTGAAAACCAGAGTGCAGTGGCTTTGCCTATGCCGCTTGAAGCACCGGTAATCAGAATGGTTTGTTTCATTTTAGGTGAATTATTGTTCATTTTAGAAGATTAAGTTTTAATTAGTTTTAATGCTAATCTACAACAAGCAAGCTGATGTTTTTTATTAATTCTGTCACATGCAGAAGCAGAGTATTACCCAAAGGATTATCACGAATGTCTTGCTTTATGACCAGATTAGATTTCTTGTTGTCATTGTCTTATGGATATAAGTTGGTCGGAAGGGTACGTTTGTTCGCGGTGTCAATAGAGAAAATTCTAGCTTAAGGTTGAACATATTAGCAAAGAACTTGCCTTTTGTGGATTAGCAGTTTAAATAAATTAATTAAATGCTTCAATTGCCGGTAGTGCACGGTTGTCAAAATCATAAAAAGCCTGATTCTCCCAACTCGACCCGTTTGTGGCTTGAGCACCTTTGTATGCCACCCATTCGCCGCCCCAATATGCGAAGCCAATGGACTTGTCAGTGGCAGTTGAAATTCTTTTGATTTCATTCAGAAAGTCTTTTTGCCCGGCGGGGGTTGCAGGGTAAGCTTCCAGAATTTGATTTTCGAGTCCGATTACATTGTTGGTCCAGTCGTTCCAGCCCAGAGTGAAAGGGTAGGAGGTTTCGGCAATTAACACCTGTTTATTGAATTTCGGGCCCAATTCACCCAAAGTTGTTTCGAGCTGGCTTAGACTTTTGCCATGCCACAAGGGGTAGTAAGATAAACCGATGATGTCGTAATCAAGGGCAGTCAGATTGGTGAAGAATGCATCAGCATTATCGATTCCGGCATAGTGGATCATGATTTTGCAGGTGTTACTATTATCTCTTACTGCTTTGACGCCCGCTTCAAGCAACGACCTGAAATTGGGTAAATAGGTAATATTTCCCTGGGGCCACATCATGCCATTGTTAATCTCATTGCCAACCTGATAATAATCTGGTTTTATTTCGCGTACAACCTTTGCGGTATAATTATAGAGGCTGTCTTTCAGAATATAGAACCCCAGATTTTTCCATGCTTCCGGAACCTGCTGGTTACCGGGATCGGCCCAGGTATCGGAATAATGAACGGTGAGCCAAACCTTCATGCCTTTGGCTTTAACCCTTTCAGAAAATGCCCTAACTTCGGCCAGTCCTGAATGCCCGTTTGCGGGATTGTTCCATAACCTGATTCTCACCGTATTCATTCCGGCATTTTTCAGGGTTGTCAGCATATCTTCGGCCTGATCACCACGGTTATAGAAAAGCACACCCGCATCTTCAATCTCAGGAAGAAAGGAGAGGTCAGCAGCTTTAAGAATGAACTTTTCAGGCAGAGGTTCAGGGCCGGGTGATTTGCCTTCGCAGCCCATAAATGCGGGTATAGAAATTATTAACAAACTGAAAGTGATATACCTGAAATTATTTGATTTCATCTTATTACTTTCTGGTTACCAAAAGAACATCCGTTGATCATGCGGTATATATGTGGATGATGGCCGGGATCCCTGAACAAAAATAGGTGAAATATCGGATGATAAGACTGCCCGGTTTATTCTATGCGAAATAACTTAGAAATATCCGGTTTCTCAATTATCCTAAAAATTGTGCATGATTGATTTGAGGGTAAACATATCATAAGCAAGCTCAATTTCATGCTAATATCAAACGATATCAGACCTGAAGACAACATAAATGACAATGTTGTTTTTTGTTCAGGTTTTCCAATCTTTGAAAATGAGTTTAAAGATTATTTTACGGATGATTCCCGGAATTTTTTTGTCCGGATACCGATAGAAAATTGCAGGTACGAATTTTCTACTTTGTTCCTTAGGTTGTAAAGCTCATAGACCCCATATTTGTAATGCATTTTGATCAAAAAATCAGTTTTATCAAACTGGTAGTGGAATCCCAATCCTGCCATGGATCCGCAATTCATCATTGATAGACAGCCTTTGTCTTTGAACTGATATCCGACCCATTCACCATCAGGGTCACCGGCTTCTGACCAGATGTACATAGTTCCATGTCTGCGGCTGCTATTCAAATCAATGAATAATCCACCTTCAACAAAGAACCTGTTTTGTTGACCCAGATTGTATCGCCATGTATAAGGAAATGAAAAACTATAAATATTGTAGGTGACATTTTTAGAATAGGCAATCACTCTATTCGTTTGAGTAACAATATCAAACATCTCCTTTTTTACCTGGTTTGTATTTATGAATTCAACCCCAAGTGTAAAGCTGAACCTTTTCGTAATCTGGTCAATATGTTGAAAGCCAATCCCGAACCCCGAACCCGGTTTTATTAACTGTATTGTTGTCATCCAGCACAGTACGGGTAAAAGAGAGTGAAATTTCATTTGGATGATCAGCATGCTTATCCGGCTGAATTTCCTGCCTGAAAGAATCTGAAACTGCCAAAAGCCCAAGCAGAAATATTAAGCTGTATTTTATCTGCATATAAAACATGTTAAATCAGAGCTGAATAATTTGATATTTATAAAAATGCTTGAACTGCTTCTATTGGTTATGCACAGGCTGCTTCCGCTTATGGTTTTTCCGGAATATAATCTTTGAAGGCAATCTATTTTCAAATGAGCGCTCAGTCACAATGCATCACAAGACAAATATATCAAATTTTCAACATTGTTGGAAAGTTAGTCTAAATTTTAACTTATCCGTCATTGTATAATTGGATAAGCTTATAAGTTGATAAATCTAATAGAACGACGCTCTGAATTTTAATTGCTTTTCAGATTATAGTCTATGGAAACAAGGTTAAACCTTCCATATACGAATTCTCCATCGGGGTAATGCCAGATTGCTTCTGCCCTGGAGCAGATATTGAAACCATTGATATTTTTATAATCATAAACTGGTGTCGAAAACCGTTGCCTGCTCGATTTCTTATTGGAAATGGCAAACCTGTCATCCGAAATGAAATTGACCAGTTGCCCTTTTTCATTAAAGTTTAGAATTGCTGAAACAGTGATTCCGTTACAGGTGAATATTGCTTTTGATGACAGACTGTCAATCTCTTTCCACTTTATTCTTTCATCGATAAGCGTGGCCGGTGCCATCAAACACATATCGTTCAAAAAAGTAACTGTTTCGGCCTGATTCAGATCGCCTTCCTTTGAATCAACAACCGGAAGCAACCCGAAGATTTTTATCTGCATGCTGGCATTTCCGTTTTTGTAAGCATGATAACCAGGGACTGTCAGCCCTTTCATTTTGCCGGTCATGTAAAAAAGGCGCGTTGGCGTATCAAAGAAGTTGTATTGTACTGAATGAAGTTCGAACCAGTCTAAACCTCTGTCGCGCATCTGCCCTTTGAAATTCAATTTGATATTGTTTATCTTTTCATGTCCCAGGGATCCGGTATAGCGTATATACCGCTGAACCGGATCCGGCAGGTGCTGAATATCCGCCTCTGTGAGAATGCTGTTTGTAAGTTTACTTGTTCTGGCAAGGCCTTCATGGTAATCATTCTCAAAAGCCCTGTGAAAATTCCAGGAGCCGAATACCAGTGTGGCCGCAATTGCTACGATCACATTCGCAATGGTGCCGAATCTGGCATCCTGCCACACGGAAATAATCAGTGCCTGAGACAGGATGATGGCCGGTATTGCAGCCATCCACCACCAATCTTTCCCGAGAAATAGAAATGCTGCAACTGAAATGAAAAGTATTCCGGCAATCAGCCATAAAATTCCGGCTGATTTTGAGATCGGTATATTCAACTGGCTGATTTCTGCCAGCCGGAATGCTTTGATAAATCCCATAAAATGGATAAGCCCGTGAAGGGCGATAAAGATGGCGAGAGCAGTTTTCATA
>JBBQIQ010000170.1:0-8023 GCA_038325075.1 Bacteroidales bacterium
GCTTATTCCACGACCTGAAACAGAAGAAATGGTGATTAAAATTGCCCGCAAATTTGATAAAACCGAAGGTTTGGCCATACTCGATATCGGTACCGGAAGCGGGGCTATTGCCATAAGCCTGGGAAAACTACTCCCCGGAGCATCTGTTTTGGCAATCGATATTAGTAAGGATGCTTTACGAATTGCAGAAGAAAACTCATTTCTGAATGAAAGCAGCCTATCTCTTTTAGAATTTGATATCCTGAATAGAAATGAATGGAATAGTTTTGGCAAATTCAACCTGATAATAAGCAACCCTCCTTATGTTAAAAAATCGGAGCGGAGCTTAATACGGAGAAATGTGCTTGATTATGAGCCGGAAACAGCTTTGTTTGTCGAGGATTCAAACCCATTGCTCTTTTATTGGGCAATCGCTGAGTTTGCCTTAACACACCTGGAACCAGGCGGTGAATTGTGGTTCGAAATCAATGAAACTGAGGGGAAAAACATTTCTGTTTTACTTGATGAACTTGGATTTACCAGGATTCAGATCTGCATGGATTTGAATGCTAAACCCCGATTTGTTTCGGCTTCTCAACCAGCTAATAATTCGCGGTTTAATCTTTTGGGAAAATTTACGATTTAGACCCGGAATTGTAATTACATTTGAACAAATTTGGGATTAATAACTGACAACTTTGTCATTTTTACAGGTATTTTCTTGAGTTTATCTGAATTGTTGCTGATATTTGCAGGTTGCCTGACATAAACCTTTTCATCAGTCAAGTGTTTACTATTTAAATTCTAGCTTTGTTAACGAATGAAACAACTCATTACCATATTTTTAGCTCTTTGGCTGTCAGCATCCGTTGAAGCACAGTCAACCTCTGCTTTATACCGCGTTAAGTTTATCGATAAAGGCAATTCCGCATATTCTGTTTCCAGACCATCTGAGTTTTTATCTACCAGATCGATTGAACGCAGGCTTTTGCAGCAGATACCGCTTAATGAATCTGATCTTCCTATTAACCCTGATTTTATTATTGCTTTGAAAAACTCAGGGGCTGAAGTTATCTACACATCAAAATGGCTGAATCTTGCCATTGTAAAAACAGATAACAAATCAGTGATTGAGGAAATCATGCAAAAGCCTTTTATAAAGGAGATTAAACCTGTTGACTATCTTTTTCAAAAACAAGGGCATCCGAGAAGAAAACCATTTTTTGATCCGGAAGGTGTTGGCAAGGTATCATCACGGTTGAAGACAAGTGGCAATAAAAGTTCAAATGCATTTGATTATGGAGTGTCACTGAATCAGGCTGAAATGATCAGGATTGACCAATTACATAACCTGGGATTTACAGGGAATGGAATGACCATTGCTGTGATTGACGGTGGTTTTAATAGTGTGAATATCATGGCTGCTTTTGACAGTATTCGTTTAAACGGCCAAATTCTTGGTACCGAAGATTTTGTGCAACCCGGTAACAATGTTTATGGTACGAACATGAGTACCCATGGAACCATGGTTTTATCAACTATGGGTGGTAATTTGCCCGGACAGATTGTTGGAACGGCTCCAAAAGCGTCCTATTGGCTGCTAAGATCCGAAGATGTTCTGGCTGAGTATCTTATGGAAGAATATTATTGGGTAAATGCAGCCGAATATGCCGATTCTGTGGGTGCTGATATCATTAATTCTTCGCTTGGTTATACCGTTTTCGACAACGCTACTGAAAACCATTCCTACAGCGATATGGACGGCAATACAACTGTTGTCACCATCGGAGCTGATATGGCTGCCTCAAAAGGGATTTTGGTTGTGAACAGTGCAGGTAATTCCGGAAATGATTCATGGCACTACATCGGAGCCCCTGCAGATGGGGATAGTGTACTTACCATTGGCGCAGTTGATCCCACAGGTTCCTATGCTTCTTTTAGTTCTGTTGGACCTACCAGCGATGGCAGAATAAAACCCGATGTAACTGCGCAGGGAAGTAATACCATCGTAGCTATAGTCCCATCCGGAATTGCTTCGGGTAGTGGAACTTCATTCTCTTCACCTATCATTTCCGGTGCTGCTGCGTGTTTATGGCAGGCCAATCCGACCTATAGCAACATGGAGCTTATCAATGCAATCAGGATGAGCGGTTCACAATCCAATAGTCCAGATAACCTTAAGGGATGGGGTATCCCTAATTTTATGCTCGCCAATAATCTCCTGACTTCTTACTTGCTTCAAAAGACGGAAACATTCACCGGCTTGCGTATTTACCCTATTCCTTTTAGTAACAAAATAAATATTGAGATTGAATCAACCTCATGGACTACAGTGGATATTAAGATCGCAAACTCTATAGGGTACAGTGTTGCCGAGATGAAAGGGGTTGAATTGAATAAAGGGGTTAATCTTATCGTATTCAATAAACTTGAACGATTACCACTTGGTATCTATATGGTTCATATTTCCGACGGGAATTTCATTGCCGCGGAGAAAATCATCAAGTAACTGGTTATTTTATTTTTCTGACAACAAAATGGAATCCGGGTAACTCCCGGATTTTTTATTGGGAGTCAGTTTCTTAGAAGGTTTTCATACGCCTCATATCCCGAAATGGGTGACTTATATATTGTACTCAAGAGACATGATGACGCAAACTGCAATATTCAGGCGTTATTGTCAGGGAAGCAAATCCTGTCGAACTTTGATATTCCTTTGAGACCCTGAATTCTAATAATTCCTGTTGACTTTAAATTGCCTTCCTATAAATTCATTAAAGTAATGTTTGCCAGATTAGATTTTAGGCGGACAGTCAGTAAGAATTTAAAATGTAGCAAAACATCCTGAATCAGGCAGGGGTGTCTAACACCAGGTTTAAAATTTACAGTATTTTAAATTCATCGATGTTGTCCCCAATTTCATAATCACCTTTGCTAAGTAAGTTCATATAAGAATCGGTTATTATGTTTAATATTGTCGAAGTTACAAATGTAAACAGTAAACAATTAACACAATGTCTGTGGTCTTTGATTACAAGTGTATTTATTGTATTATATTGAATATAAGATAGATAAATTTATTCGCCAGTAAGTCTATTGTAATTTACAGATGTATCACACTACAATTGTACACAACAGAATAAGACATAAAAAATAAAGTATCCCAGGCCAAATGAAAATGCAAATTTATAATAGAATGATTATAAAATTACTAAACATAGTTACTGATAGTATTAATTCATGGTTAATATTTTCCGCTGTACCAATTTGCATCTGTTTACATCTGTAGCCGTAAATTTGACAATATAAATGTAAATAATAGTTACAACTGTAACTATAGATTTGTAAATGTCAGAATATTAACCATAGAATATAACTACAAGTGTATCTGACCTAAAATTGAACAAATATTGTATAATTATCGTATATTAACAATGGAATCAGCTAATTACAGTTATTAATTAAAGTTATTATGCAAATAAAGAGAAGATTTTGTTTATGAACTGAATATCTTAAGTTATTTTAATAAAAGTGTTAATAACAATAAGATAATAAGATTAAATAAAGTGATGGTTCATAAAAAAGGTGAACTAGAAAACGATACATGTATAACATATACTTTTGCAGAATATTTGGAATGAACATTTATTGTTGTAAATTTGGTTCATAAAAACCGGAAATATGAACAACAGAATTGCACTGGTACTCAAAGCCAAGAACATTAGCCCTTCTGTACTTGCAGATGATCTTGGAGTGCAACGTTCAGGAATATCGCATATACTGAATGGCAGAAACAAACCCAGTCTTGAGTTTATACAGAAGCTGATAAAGTTGTATCCTGATATCAGTATCCAGTGGATCTTATTTGGTGATGGACCTATGATGAATCCATATCCTCTCCCGAATGCAGATGTGGCAAATAACATTCAGCCAACTCTGGTCAGTGCAGAGAAATCTAAAACGCTTATGATGGAGTTATTTGATTCACCGGATGACATAGTGACTGATGAAGTCAGTCCAGAAAGGGATATGATCCCTCAAAAGGTTGAAGAATCGCTTAGTAATCAGTTGGATACAGCCCCGGAAAAGGAAACTGCTTTTCAGCCCGGAAAAAATGAAACGCACGAAAAAGGTGAAAATCTACAGATTGATCCCATAGAAAGGGAAATACATCAAAGGCGAGAAGTTTTAAGGTCAGAAGTAATTCCTTCAATTGAGAAAAACAAAAAACCGGACAAGCATTATATGCCTGACCGGAAAATTTCAAAAATTGTCGTATTCTATAACGACCGGACATTTATAGAGTACAGTCCGGGTGAGGAGCTGGATTAAACCCAAATTGAGCGATTTGAATACAAATTGAGCGATTTGAAACGGCTGTGGTGAATTGCAACAATTTCAAAATCGGGGTTTACCTAAGTAAAGCACTTTTCACTTTGCTCAAACCGCTCAACTTAGGTTAAACGCGATCGAGTTCAGAAAAAAAGAATGATGCCTCTATCATTGCATTTTCATCACTATCCGATCCGTGAACAGCATTTTTCTCTAATGACTCACCAAAATGCTTTCTGATTGTGCCTTCGGCGGCATTGGCCGGATTGGTAGCTCCAATGAGCGCCCGGTAGTCCTCAACAGCATTTTCCTTTTCAAGGATTGCCGCGAGAATTGTTCCTGAAGTCATTGACTTAACAAGGTCAATATAGAATGGCCTATCTTTATGCACTTCATAAAACCTTGATGCCTCTACGACTGTTAGGTTCAGGACTTTGATTGCTGCAATGCGAAATCCGTTACTGAGGATCATATCGAGAATTTTACCGGCGTGATTATTTTGAAATGCTGCCGGTTTGATCATGGTGAATGTTATTTTACCTGCCATGGTTTTGGATTAATTTTTTAAAAATGAACTACGAAGTTAAAAGAAACTGCGCTATTAACAATAATTTCTAATTTTGTGTTCGCTAAATAATGAATATTTTTAAAAAAGCCTGATTTGCATAAATTTAATGTTGAAACACTGAAGATAGTAAAACAACTTTTGGAAACTCCTTCCGGAATTGTTGTTACTTCGCATTATAATCCCGACGGTGATGCTCTGGGTTCTTCACTTGCTATGTGCGCTTACCTTCAGAAAAAAGGCCATGAGGTCAGTTTGATTTTACCCAATGATTTTCCTGATTTCTTAAGCTGGATGCCAGGTATCGATAATACGATTGTTTATTTTCATAAGTCAAAAACTGCTGATGAATTAATTGCGAAAGCTTCCATCATCTTTTGCCTCGATTACAATGCCATTTCAAGGGTAAATTTGTTTGCTGACAAACTGTTTGAAGCAAAAGGCGCCAAAATTCTGATTGATCACCATCTCCAACCTGAGAATCATTTTGATTATTCATTTTCAGTGGTCAATACCTCATCAACATCAGAGTTGATTTTTGATTTTATTGAAGCAATGGATGATTACAGCCTGTTAGACAGGAACATGGCCATTAACCTTTACGTCGGTATCATGACTGACACCGGGTCGTTCAGTTTTGCCTGTAATTATCCTCATACGTATGAGGTAGTTTCTAAACTGGTTCAAAAAGGGGTTGATACTGAAAGGGTACATCGCCTGGTTTACGATACCTATTCGGAAGGCCGGATGCGACTGCTCGGTTTCTGTCTTAGTGAGAGAATGATTGTTTTGCACGAATCAGCAACAGCATATATCTGGCTGAAAAAGAGTGATATGGAGAGATTTGGCTTCAAACCGGGAGATACGGAAGGGGTGGTAAATTATGCCCTATCCATTAAGGACATTAGCTTCGCAGCCCTTTTTACAGAGAAAAGCGACCGGATCAGGATTTCTTTTCGTTCGAAAGGCAATTTTTCGGTCAATGATTTTGCAAGGGATCACTATCAGGGCGGTGGGCACCGCAATGCTGCCGGTGGTGATTCATTCGTGTCAATGGAACTGACGCTCGCGGGGTTTGAAGAATTGCTGCCCCGTTACAAAGATAATCTCTTAAACGCCGCCATTCAGAGTTCCAGGCTTGATCCATAACCCCATCACTATGAAGAGCATTGTTTTTCCCGGATTTTTCCTGATTTTTATTCTGCTCTTATCATGCAACAGTTCAACAGATCAAAGTCGCGAAAGAAATCCTGATCCCAGTTCTATGAAGGAGCCGTTGCTTTACGCCAACAAGCAGGCTGTTAAAGAGGAAAACGAACAGATAGAGCGTTTTATAAAAAGGTACAAATGGCAAATGAAAGAAACCGGGTCCGGTTTACGGTATGATATTTATTTTAAGGGCAATGGGATAAAAGCGGAAGCCGGGAAATTGGCAGTTTTAAAGTATAGTGTCAGGCTTATTGATGGCATTGAAATCTATTCTTCTGATAAGACCGGGCTTAAACAATTTGTTATTGGTCATGGGGGTGTTGAAGGCGGCCTTGAAGAGGGAATATTATTATTAAGTGTAGGCGACCGAGCAAAATTTATTCTACCTTCGCACCTCGGTTTCGGATTACTTGGCGATCAGGACAAAGTACCTCCAAAATCAACCTTGATCTATGATCTTGAACTCATTGAATTAAAGTAAAAATCTGTTTCATAAACCAATCAATTAAATCAGAATGAAGTACTCACGAACAACTTTACTGCTGTCGATCGCAGTATTATTTTTTGCTGTTTCAGCCTGCTCAAAGCACAGCGGGTTTAAAAAAACAGCAGATGGACTATACTATAAATTTCATGTTAAAGGCGATGACACGACCACTCTTAAAACAGGTATGATATTGACCTTATCTTTGAAATATACGGTAAACGATTCCGTATTATTCAATTCTGCTACAGCTCCGGAAGCGTTTATGCTTCCACTCGGTGAGCCAACATACAAAGGCGATATCTATGCAGCCCTCGCAATGATGAAACCAGGAGATAGTGCTACTTTTATTTCCAATGCCGATTCATTTTTTCTGAAAACAATCAAACTTCCTCAATTACCCGATTCAACCTATAAAGGCAAAGAAATATTCTTTGATGTTAAGTTGATTTCGGCAATGACCCAGGAACAGATTCAACAGAAAAAAGAGGCAGAAATGAAGATACTCAGAGATAAGGAAGAATTAGATCTCGCTGCTTACCTCGTGCAAAATAAGATTGAAACGACTCCTCTCGCTTCAGGGCTAATTTTTATCGAAACTCAAAAGGGGAGTGGACAGAAACCCAAAACAGGGGACATTGCCCGATTCCATTTCAAAGTAACTGATATAACAGGAAAGGTATTCTTTTCTTCTTATGATCAGGGTGAACCTATGCGTTGGGAAAGCGGTAAAGAGTTTGACAACGCAGGTGCTACTGAAGCACTTACTATGATGTCGAAAGGTTCAAAGGCCACAGCCATTGTATCCTCAAAACTGGCTTTTGGAGAGCAGGGCAGGGGGCAAATGGTTGCGCCTTATTCAACACTTCATTACGACTTCGAAATGCTTGATTTTATGAGCAAAGCCCAGTTTGAGAAAGAACAGGAAGCAGAAAAGAAAAAAGCCGAAGATGTCGCACAACAGGCCAAGCAAGGTGAGCAAGGGTTGCTCCAGAAATATCTGAAAGACAATAAGATTACAGTTAGTCCTACTGCCAGCGGTTTATACTACATCGAAAAAACCAAAGGAACAGGAGCAAATCCGGTAAATGGACAGAAAGTTAAAGTTCACTACACAGGTACCTTGCTGAATGGCACCAAATTCGATTCTTCAGTTGACCGGAACCAACCTTTTGAATTTGTACTGGGACAAGGCCAGGTTATTAAGGGATGGGATGAAGGCATTGCACTTATGAAAAAAGGTGGAAAAGCAAGATTGGTTATTCCTTCAGCCATTGCTTATGGCGATGCCGGACGTATGCCAACCATTCCGCCAAGCGCAACGTTGGTTTTCGATGTTGAATTGTTGGAATTTAAATAACTGCGCATCAGAATAATTTTTAAAAAAGGCTGTCCCTTTATTGAGACAGCCTCTTTTGTTGTGCTGATTTTAATAATATTCTACTCCGTCAGGC
>JBBQIQ010000171.1:0-7979 GCA_038325075.1 Bacteroidales bacterium
AACTGTTTCAAAGTCAGTGCAAATCGGGCCATTACCGCCGCCAGAACGCAGGGTGAAAAATAATAAATAAGGTAAACAATTCGAGCCTTCCCAACAACATCATAAAGGAGAGTACCCATTTGGCAAAATCGGTCAGATGAGCGTAGTTGGCAACCGGGCCGGTGGTTGCCAGTCCGGGTCCGATTCCACCCATGCAGGATACGACAGAACCCATGGAGGAAATAACATCCAGTCCGGTAGCGGTTAATAAAAGAGAACCGATAGCGAAAGTGATGATGTATAAAAAAAAGATGGCCAATACATTATGCAGAATATGCGGGTTTACAGGTTTGTTGTCGAGCCTTACCGGAATAATCGCAGATTTGTGCCAAAGCCTCTGGATCACATTCGATACATTTTTAAAAAGCAAAACATGCCTTACAACCTTGATCCCTCCTGAAGTTGAACCAGCCATGCCACCGACAAACATCAGCAGGAAAATGATAAACCACGCATAATGAGGCCAAAGCATATAATCTTCGTTGGCAAATCCGGTGCAGGTAACAATACTCACTACATTGAAAAGGGCGCCCCGCCAGGCCTGTTCAACACCATAGTTTCTGACAAAAACCAGGATGGTTGCAATTAAAATTGAAGGTACGATCAGTATCGAGATATAAGCCTTTAACTCCTCTCCACTGAGCGCTTTTTTTACTTTTCCGCTAAAAATAAGATAGTGCAGGGTAAAATTTGTTCCTGCCAAAAACATAAACAAAACAGCTACATACTGAATATAGGGCGAATAACCTCCAAGGCTTGTGTTTTTGGGAGAGAAACCACCCGACGACAAGGCTCCGAATGCATGGCAAAGAGATTCGAACAGGTTCATCCCGCCAAGCATCAGCAGAATAACCATTGCCAGGGTAAGCATGACGTAGATACCCCAAAGGCGTCGTGCAGTCACCGCGATGCGCGGGTGGAGTTTTTCCTTTTCCGGGCCAGGGACTTCAGCCCAAAAAAGTGACATGCCGCCAAATCCCAGAAAGGGCAAAATGGCGATTGAAAGGACAATGATTCCCATACCCCCGATCCAGTGGGTCATACTTCGCCAGAACAGTAACCCTTTCGGGACAATTTCAATATCGCGGAGTATGGAGGCTCCGGTGGTTGAGAAGCCCGACATGGTTTCGAAATAGGCATCGGTAAACGATGGGATAGCCCCTGACAGGTAAAAGGGAAGTGCTCCGAAAAAAGAAATTATAACCCAGGTCAGGCTTACGATCAGATACCCTTCGCGTTTGCCGATATCCTGTGCATCGTATTTTCTGCGGATTACCCACATAAGTCCGCCTGTAAGAATGGTAATGCCCGCCGAAACCAATATTGGCATCAGGTCTGTCGCCCCGTAGTAAACAGAGAAGGGAATACATGCAAGCATAAAAAGGCCTTCTATAACCAGCAGAAGGCCGATAATTTTTACGAGTGCTTTAAAGCGAAAGGGGTACACGTTGTTTTGCCCGGTTAAAAATGTTGAGCAATGCTATTTTTTCCAGAAAGTTGGAGAGAAAAGTATCAAGACGGTAAATAGTTCAAGCCTTCCAAGCAACATCAGGAATGCAAGCAGCCATTTGCCGGCGTCGGGAATTAATCCATAATTCAAGGCCGGGCCAACGATTCCCAGCCCGGGGCCAATGTTACCAAGGCTGGCAGCTACAGCACCGATGGCCGATTCAAATTCGAGCCCAATAGAGGACATCAATAGCGAGCCAAAGGCAAAAACGATGATATAGATAAGGAAGAATGCCAATACATTAAAAATGATTTCCTGGGGAATGGACTTCCCGTTGAGTCTTACCGGCAACATGGCCTGAGGATGAATGATCCGTTTAAGCTCAAGCAAACTGTTTTTAAAAAGCAGCGTGATCCGCACAATTTTTATCCCGCCACCGGTTGATCCTGCGCAACCTCCGGTAAACATCAGTAAAAACAAAATAAACCAGGTGAAAAATGGCCATAACAGGTAATTACTCGACACAAACCCGGTGGTTGTAACAATTGAAACTACCTGAAATAAGGAGTCGCGGAATGCCTTTTCAACGGGTGTACCCTGAATTGATATGAAAGCAATGGCAATGATCAGGGTTGAAACTAATAGTATGACGGTATAGAGACGCAATTCTTCGTTTGAAAAAATCTTTTGAAATTTACCTTTCATGGCGAAGTAGTGTAGGGAAAAGTTGATCCCGGCCAGAAACATAAAAATGATAATTACATACTGTAGATATGGGGAAAATCCTGCTACAGAATCATTTTTCGTTGAGAAGCCCCCGGTTGCCATGGTGCCGAAAGCATGGCACAACGAATCGAAAAAATTCAGGCCGCCAAGCATCAGCAGGGCAGTTTGAACGAGTGTGAACAACACATAAATAAACCAGAGTCGTTTTGCTGTCTGAGTTATGCGCGGATGAATCTTGTCGGGCGTAATCCCCGGAACTTCTGCCACAAACAACTGCATGCCACCAATGCCTAAGATAGGAAGGATTGCCAGGGAAAGAACAATAATTCCCATGCCACCAATCCAGTGTGTCATACTTCGCCAAAACAGGATTCCCTTGGGGATAGATTCAATATCTGTAAATATGCTTGCCCCGGTGGTTGTAAATCCCGACATGGTTTCGAAAAAGGCATCGGTGTAATTGGTGGTTACCCCGCTCAATACAAATGGAATGGCTCCGAAAAGTGAAATGATGACCCATGCAAGGGAAACAATGATATAACCTTCGCGTTTGCCGATGGAGTTCTGGTCAAGATTTCGGTTCAACAGCCATAAAATCATCCCGATCAAACAAACCCCGGTGCCTGAAACAAGCAAGGGAAGAAAATCGTGGGTTGAATTGAAAAATACCAGGGTGGAAAACGAAACAGGTTCGTACCAAGCCGAAAAGCCAAGGCTGCTGAGCATAAACAAGCCCTCAATCACCAACAATAAACCGGTGACTTTAAGAATAGCATTCAGGTTTATTTTGTTTGAACGGGCCATTTATCTTGTTCGGGTAAGCCTTGATGAGGTTTATTATGTTAGTGAGCAGTTTTTAATGGATTGGTTTTAGCTGGCGGTTGATAGAAAGTTGGCAGTTGGTCTCGTCTTTTGGGACGAGAGCAGTTGGCATTTGGCAAAAAAAAAGTAAAAAAATAAATTCCTTCAAATGTTATTTCGTCAAAAAAGCAGCCAATTGTTATCTGATAATTGAAATTACCTGTGCTCATACCAAGCCCAATTTCCAATTTCGGATTTAGCTCGGATTTCGGATTTCAAATTTCGGATTTCGGATTTTTTTTATCTTACCTCTGACCTCGGTCTCTGAGCTCTTACCTCCTATTGCAGATTACTAATTTAACCCAATCTCACTTGAACAGGTCCTGAACCTTACCAATGGCCTCGGGAAGTGAAAAAATCACCACCTTATCCCCTTCCTTTATCTGGAAATCACCGACAGCTATATAGCTATGTAATCCGCGAACGATTCCACCGATTATACTTCCTTTGGGAATATCAATGCTTTTAATCGGTTTCCGGGTAACGTAGGCTCCTGGCTTAACCACAAACTCAAGCACTTCCGCGTCAATCCCGCTCAGGCATTTGATGGAGGTAACCTCGGCATCCATCGTAAAACGGACGATATAAGAAGCAGTTATCAGTTTCTTATTGATAATGGTTTCAATACCAATGCTCTGTGAAATACTGATGTAGTCAATGTTTTCAACCAGCGGTATTACCCTTTTTACGCCAAAGCGCTGAGCCAGCAGGCAGGTAAGGATGTTTGTTTCGTAGTCATTGGTAACCGCGATGAATGCATCCATATTTCTGATACCTTCATCTTCGAGCAACTCAATATCGCGGGCATCGGCATTTATGATCAGGGTGTGTTCCAACTGGTCGATCAGGCTAAGGCAACGTTCCTTGTCCATCTCGATCAGTTTCACATTCATATCGCGTTCCAGTCGTCGGGCAGTTTTTCTGCCAATACGGCCACCGCCTACGATCATAACATTGCGGATTTCCTGCTTTTGTTTGCCACCCAGCCTCAGAAGATCATCTATGCCATCGGGCTTGGTGATCACATAAGCCAGATCGTTCACTTTGAAAACATCATCTCCTTTGGGTATGATCGTTTTGCTGTTGCGATGTATGGCTATCGCCCTGAAATCAAGCTTTGGGTTCTCCTTTGCAATTTGGGTAAGCGTTTTGTTGATAACAGAAGATTTTTCGTCAAGCTTAATCAGAAATAATGATAGCCTCCCTTCCGAAAAATCGAAAATCTCCGTAGCAGCAGTCTGACTTAACAACCTTACAATTTCTTTAGAGGCAATACGTTCAGGGCAAACCATAGCATCGATGCCCAATGAACGCATGATTTCACGGTTTTCAACCGTCAGGTATTCGGTATTGTTGATACGGGCAATGGTTCGTTTTGCACCAAGCTTTTTGCCAAGCACACAGGTGGTTATGTTGATTTTTTCGTCGTGGACTACCGAAATCAGCAAATCTGCACGCCGTATGTTGGCCTGTTCCAGCACACTGATCGAAGTTGAGTCCCCGGTAATGGTTAAAAGATCGGAGTGCGATTCGATCAGTTTAAGCAGTTCCTGGTGCGGGTCAACGATGGTAATATTGTGATTTTCACCGGATAGCATCTTGGCTAAGTGAAATCCCACTTCACCATCCCCGGCAATAATTATGTTCATTTTTTCTCCTGATTGGAATACAGCCCGCAAATGTAATACATTTCAATGCCTGATGTGAAAAATTGTTAATTAGCGATTGAAAGGGAAATGAAATTCAGTAAATTACCGTTTAACCCGGGCATACAATAAATCCCTGCAATCCCGTCTTAATTTGAAAGTTCTTAAATGTTTACCTTTGCAGATCAATAATCAGTTACAGCATGTCGCCCACGCCCGGTAAATTACTGAATACAATCGACACGCCTTCCGATCTGCGCAAACTCAGCGAGGAAGAGTTACCGAAGTTGTGCGCTGAAATCAGGCAGTTTATCATTGAGGTTATCTCGTCCAATCCCGGACATCTTGGTGCCAGTCTGGGCACGGTTGAACTAGCCGTTGCCATTCACTACGCCTTCAACACCCCGGCTGATAAGCTGATCTGGGATGTGGGACACCAGGCTTATGCCCATAAGATAATCACCGGCCGGCGGGATGTTTTCAATACCAACCGTACCTACCACGGTATCAGCGGTTTTCCGAAAATGAGTGAAAGCGAATACGATACTTTCGGGGTCGGCCATGCTTCTACTTCCATCTCTGCTGCACTGGGCATGGCCATCGGGGCTAAGCTTCAGCATAACACCACAGAACAACATGTGGCAGTGATTGGCGATGGCTCGATGACCGGCGGTATGGCCATGGAAGCATTGAACAATGCCGGGGTATCCAACACCAATCTGTTAGTTATCCTGAACGACAATGGTATTGCCATCGATAAGAACGTGGGCGCCATGCGCGAATACCTGCTCGACATCGTAACTTCCAGGGCTTATAATAAACTGAAGGACAAGGTGTGGAAGCTGATGGGCGGCGATACCCAATACGGCAAGAATTCAAGAGCGGTGGTAAAGCAGATCGGGAACGCGCTGAAATCAACTATCCTGAACAAGAGCAATCTTTTTGAGGCCTTCAATCTCCGATACTTTGGTCCGGTTGACGGCCACGATGTGATCCGCCTTACCAAATTAATGCAGGACCTAAAGAAATTACCGGGCCCGAAGTTGCTGCATGTTGTCACCGTAAAGGGCAAGGGTTTTGAAAAAGCCGAACAGGATCAGATTCTCTACCATTCGCCGGGCATGTTTGATAAAACCACCGGCGAAATCATTGAAAAACCCTGCAAAACCCTCCCACCGAAATACCAGCATGTATTCGGAAAAACCATCATTGAACTGGCTGAAAAGAACGATAAAATTGTAGGCGTTACCCCGGCCATGCCCACCGGCTGTTCGTTGAATATGATGATGAGTGTAATGCCCGACCGGGCTTTTGATGTTGGAATAGCGGAACAACATGCTGTGACTTTTTCGGCCGGAATGGCTGCCCGGGGACTTTTGCCTTTCTGTAACATCTATTCCTCGTTTATGCAAAGGGCCTACGACCAGGTAATCCACGATGTGGCGCTACAGGGACTGAATGTGGTCTTTTGCCTCGATCGCGCCGGGCTGGTGGGTGAAGACGGCCCTACCCATCACGGTGCTTACGATCTGGCTTATTTCAGGGTAATACCCGGGCTCACCATTTCGGCACCCATGAATGAGGTGGAATTACGCAACCTGATGTTTACTGCCCAACTTCCTGATAAAGGTCCATTTGTAATCCGTTACCCACGCGGTCGCGGCATGTCAACAGGCTGGAAGCAACCTTTTGAGGAAATAAAGATCGGGACCGGCCGGAAAATCCGGGATGGAGAAAAGGTTGCTATCCTCAGCATCGGCCATCCGGGTAATTTTGTGGTGGAAGCCTGCGAAATCCTTCAAAAGGAAGGCATTTCAGCCGGGCATTACGATATGCGTTTCCTGAAACCACTGGATGAAAAGCTGTTGCATGAGGTTTTTAACAGGTATAAACTCATTATCACCATCGAAGACGGAACCATTAAAGGCGGACTTGGTAGCGCCGTACTGGAATTTATGGCCGACCATGGGTATCAGGCTTCGGTGAAACGGCTGGGGATACCCGACCGTTACATCACTTCCGGCAAACCCGAAGAGTTGTATGCTGAGTGCGGGTTTGATGTGGATGGGATTGTTAAGGCGGTCAGGTCAAATTCTTTAGCACCGTGATATATCGTAGAGCAGGCATTCCCCAAAACCCTCAGGCATTTGATATGATTACCAGGTAGATTCTCTCCAATATTTAACAGGCGTTTGTTCTACTGAAATTTACAAATAATGCGCAGTAATTTATAGTTATTTTTTTGAGAAGCTTGATTACCTGCTATCTGGTTCATACTATTTAATATTATCTTTGTGCTATGGACCTCAAAGGATTAAAAGTGCCGGAACTTATAAAAAAAGGGTTCTTGCTGTGGATCCACACGCCGGAATTATTTTATTCGGTTCCCGGGCAAGGGGTGATTCAGGCAAAGATTCTGATTGGGATATTCTCATACTCATTGAACAGGATCCGGTAAATCGTATTTCGGAGCAAATGTACAGGGAAGTTATCTTCAACATTGAACTTGAAACAGGTGAACCAATTTCGACTTTTGTATTTTCAAAAAAAGACTGGGAAAGCCGCCATGCTATAACTCCATTATATAATAATATCAGGAAAGAGGGAGTTTTACTTTGATGGATAAAAATAAGCAGGAATATATTCGGATTTTAACCATAATCAACGGCAATTGATGAAGCTTCTTTCTTCTGAGTCCCCCCAAAACAAACTTATTTTATCTGCATAACCTAAGTAAAAATGTCAAAATAACTTCCCCAATTCAAATTACAGATACGAAAGATTCTAACTTTTCCTGATAATTGTCTGGTTAAGTAAATGTGTTTAGATCTTTAAGCAATTATCGTGTTTTAACAATTTTAAAGATAACGGTTTTCCCACTATTAACAACCCTTAGTAAGTAAACACCCGGATCAATATTGTTTAGGTTGAAACTATAAATACCATTTAAAGACGTTGATTTTGATAAAAGGATTTTACCGGACATATCCAACAGTACAATTTCACTCTCCGTTTGAAATGAATCTTCGGATTCAATTGTCAAAAAATTTCTTGCAGGATTCGGATAAACTTTCAATCCATTTTCAGTTATTATACTTGTGGAAGATAGAATTATGCTCAGGTAACATTGGGAATAATCAGGATTGGTCCAGTAGAAAACCGGATTATTTTCAAAGCAGGTTAAATCTTTATCGTATGGTGACTCACTGCTGAAAGTCTGGAAATCGAAAGGATTTACGGGTCCGTGAACGCTTCCT
>JBBQIQ010000172.1:0-7960 GCA_038325075.1 Bacteroidales bacterium
GGGCTGACTTCTTACTTTCATCCTTGCCCAAAGCTGAATTCCGGATTCAGTGTATAAAACACTCCCGTTTCGGAGTAGTTCATTTTAATAATATTCAGGATAATAAAATCAGCCAGTTTGTGTTCGCATCGCTGCAGGGAATATCCCGAAAGTTTTTTTAGTCCCGAAAGGGTCATTTTCCCATGTATTTCAAGGTAAGCGAGCAGCGTCCGTTCAATAACTGTGTATTCTATATAGACGCCTTTCGGGTCTTTCTGCTTCTTCCAGACTTTGCGTAACACACCGTTTGCCGGATAGTTCTGATCACCCACCCTGACAAAAACCTGGTAATTGCCATCTTTATCGGGCGCAGAATGAGGCCCTGAAAAGCTTTTTGGTATAATAATTTCAAGTACAGCCCGGCCATTCTCTTCCCACTCCTTCATTTCGAAGTAAACCTCCGGACGGCTGTAAAGACTGGCTCCTGCTTCAACCATATAATATTCCTCGTCTGACCGCACCCCGGCAATGGCGCCATTATCCTTTACGCCAAGCAGCAACCTCCCTCCATCGGTGTTGGCAAAGGCAGCTAATGAACGGGCAATCTTCTTTGAGTCGGTAATCCCGAACTTGAAGTCGAGTTGCTGGTGTTCCCCTTCAGCGATGAGTTTCTGTATGTGTGACGGCATGAAATCAAGCTTAAAATTAAAAGTTGGCAGTTGGCTGTTGGCAAAAAAAGTTCAAAAGTTCAAAAGTTTCCCGCAAAAGAGGCAGCTTGCCCCGCCTTTTCGGCGGTGGGGACTCCGCTTCGCTCCGCAAGGTTCAAGGGTTCAATAAGTCAGTTGGCAGTTGGCTGTTGGCAAAAAAAGTTCAAAAGTTCAAAAGTTTCCCGCAAAAGAGGCGGGACTCCGCTTCGCTCCGCAAGGTTCAATGGTTCAATGGTTCAAAGGCAGATAGAAGTTGATATTATTATTTAACCTATCTTTTAACACGTTACGAATCAATGTAAATGTAACATTGCTTGCCATTTTAGTATCATAGAAATATTGAAGTCTTATCCTAAGCCCTGTCTTACAAATCTCTCTTTTGAAAATTTATAGTCAGACAGGCAGGCTCAACCTTAACCTTAACCTTAACCTTAACCTTTACCTCTATTTCACGAACTTTGGCAACAAATCCTTCATTGCTTCTTTATTAACAAGGAATGTCATCATTTTGAGCTTTATGTAATCTTCATGGAAGAAATAATATCCGAAATTGACATTTTTTTCAATACCGCCGGTTCTCGAACCCGCACCCGAATCCTTCAACAGAAACCAGGTTACACCGTCTTTTTCTTGATAACCAACTACATGCAGGCCATGATCATCGGTGGTGGTGCCGTTGCTGAAACGGAACTGTCGTGCATTGTCATCGATGGCTGCAGATGGAATGTCGAAAGAAGGCACCAGCGCCGCGTTGGCTTCACGGGCCAGAAATCCGGCTTCGGAAACGTCCCCGGCAAGGGCAACCGTAATACCTGATTTCAGAGCCTTCTTTAAAATCTTCATATAGTCTTCAAGCGGGATATTGTAGTAACTGGCATCACCCCACCAGTTATCGGGCACCTCGAAGATAACCTGTTTCCAGTAAGGTTGCTGCATATAGCTCAGTACATCGATGTAATCATCAGGATTGATCCGTATGACCTCAGTAAGATATTGCTGCGGGGTATAATTTTTGTCTTTAAACCTAACCGTAGCCGGTGGCACACCCATATAATGGTTCATTATACTCTTGACCGTATTCACAGCCGTGGCTTCATCCCAGGCATTGCGGGCTTTGAGGCCTTCGAGAAAAGCCTTGATTTCGTTGAACATCTTATCATGCGACTGGAATTCCTGACCAGGAAGTAACCCTGAATAGGCAGAGTAGGGCAGGGCGCCGTAATTTTTCATCACCCTGATCACTGCATTCATTTCCGAGCCTTCACCGATGTAAATTTTTCCACGGGTTCTGATGAAATGTTCAGTCCTTTCGATGTATTCGCAGTATGCGGTAAACATTTCCGAAAGTTTAATCTCCTGTCGGGTAAGCCGGTAAATCTCTGATTCCAGCATCGAAGTGGCCGAATAGCTCCAGCAGGTATTTGTATTTCCCTGCGAAACCGGCGGCAGATGCCAGTAGGATTTAAAACCACTTTTATCGGTTGGAATATACAGCCCGGTCGGATCAAGCTTGAAAGTTGCCGTTGGTTTGACAGTTTCCTGTGTGCTTTCATATTTCTCAATCCCTTTCAGAATGGAGTTTTGATAATAGCCCGGTTCATAGAACCTGAACACACCTTTTGAAGTGCTTGTGTTCTGGGCTGAAGCAGTGGCAAATAGCACGATGCAGCATGAAAATAGAATACGTTTTTTCATTTTATTGATTAATTGAGATGAGAAACCCTGCCAATCAGGCTATGTATCCGGAATGACAGGGTTTTAACCTGCATTATTCCAGTACATTAAATGAAGTTTATGAATAATGCAGGTTAAACTGCTTTCCGGTTGCTACAAAATTACAATATTGTTTTTAGCCGTTATCTTTTCGCAGAAGCCACACTGAAGTTTCAGATCTTCCTTGTCGATAACACTGAAAAGTGTGCTGACATTCTCCTGGTTGGTAATGCAATTGGGATTCACACATTTTACAAATTTACGAATGACATCGGGAATCTCGACGTGCCTTTTTTCAATCACCTTGTAGTTTTTGATGATGATAAGGGTAGCAGTCGGGGCAATCAACGCGATCTTATTTATTTCCTGTTTTTCAAAAAAAACATCACTCACTTTAATGATGCCCTTTTTGCCGTATTTGCTGCTGTTGAGATTTAGTCCGATGGTTATCTGGGTTCCGGTCTCTTCAAGATTCAGCATTTTAACAACCCTGAATACACTTTTTGAAGGAATATGGTCTATGACTGTTCCATTTTCGATGGCTGAAACAACCAGCTCTTTTCTGATATTTTCGTTTTCCATTGTTTTGATTTTAGCTTGTTTCAACCTGATTATTTAACACCCAAAATTGTAGCTAAAAGCGCCTGTCGAACGTAAACGCCATTTTTAGCCTGTTGGAAATAATAAGCCTGAGGGGTGCTGTCAACATCCTCGGTTATTTCATTCACCCTGGGCAGGGGATGAAGGACACGCATATTTTCCTTGCAGCCTTCCAGCATTGAGGCGGTCAGGATGTAGGCGTTTTTAACCTTTTCGTACTCTATCGGGTCTGAGAATCTTTCTTTCTGGATGCGGGTCATGTAAATAATGTCAGCAGTTGCTATAACATCATTCAGGTCGGTATATTGATGGTAACTGAGGTTGTTGCTCTTAATGTGCATTTTGACATAACTCGGCAGCTTCAGTTCTACCGGTGACACCAGGTGAAAAGTTGTTTTGAAATTGCAAAGCGCCATTACATTGGAGTGTACGGTCCGCCCGTATTTGAGATCACCCACAAAGGCAATGTTCAGTCCGTCGAGTTTGCCCTGTGTTTTCCGGATGGAAAATAAATCAAGCAGACATTGTGTAGGATGCTGGTTTCCGCCATCGCCTGCGTTGATAACCGGCACAGGTGAAACTTCACTCGCAAAACGGGCGCTTCCTTCCCTCGGATGACGCATCACGATAATATCGCTGTAATTGCTGACAGTTAGGATGGTGTCTTTCAACGATTCACCCTTTGAAACACTCGAATTGGATGCATCTGAAAATCCGATAACCTTTGCGCCCAGACGCGATGCTGCGCTCTCAAAACTCAAACGGGTCCGGGTGGAAGGTTCAAAAAAAAGCGTAGCAACAACATAATCCTCCAGGATTTTCTGGGTTGGCTGTTTTTCGAATTCTTCAGCAAGATCGAGTATTTTTATGTACTCTTCTTTTGTGTAATCGTTGATGGATACAAGGCTCCGGTTTTTCATGGTCTTATATTGGGTTAGAAATGTTCTCAGTTGCAAAAGTACTTATCAACAAGATTCGTTGGGTTTATTGTTTATAAGTTGTCAAAAAAAAAAGCCCCGATAAACGGGGCTCTTAATTACTTAACCAGATTGTGTTTTTTAACAAATTCGTCGAGGATACCGGTGAGGTTAGGGGTGCCGATTTCCTGGAGATCGTAGCCAACTTTAACGGTCGGCTTGTTTATTTTAACAATCCTGCTCAGGTCGATAGGGGTTGCTATAACAACTGAATCGCAGGGCGTATTTTCGATGGTCTTTTCAAGATCGCGAACCTGCTCATCACCGTAACCCATTGCAGGCAGCAAAGTGCCAATGTTCGGATAAATACGGAAAGTTTCGCTCAGTTTACCGACAGTGTAAGGACGCGGGTCAACCAGTTCGGCGGCTCCGAATTTCAGGGCTGCCACAACACCGGCGCCGATTTTCATTTCACCATGGGTAAGGGTAGGTCCGTCTTCAACAACCAACACGCGTTTGCCCCGGATAAGCTCGGGTTTGTCAACGGTAAGGGGTGAAGCGCCATCAACTACAATCGCAGTTGGATTGATCTTCGCCAGGTTGGCGCGAACAGCATTGATATTCTCAAGGCTCGCAGAATCGATTTTGTTGATAACAATCACATCAGAAATACGGGCAACTACTTCACCCGGATAATAGCTGACTTCTGCTCCCGGACGGAGAGGATCGGCAACACCAATCATAAGGTCGGGCTTGTAGAAGGGGAAGTCATTGTTTCCACCATCCCACAGAATAACATCGCAACCGTCAGGATCAACTTCAGCAGCGCGAACGATTGCTTCGTAGTCAACACCGGCATAAATTACATTGCCACGAACAACATGAGGTTCGTATTCTTCCATCTCTTCGATGGTGCATTTGTGTTTTTTCAAATCTTCAACGGTGGCAAATCGCTGAACTTTCTGTGCGTTCAGGTCTCCGTAAGGCATTGGATGGCGAATGGCAACAACCTTAAGGCCTTTTTCCATAAGGATTTCAATGATGCGGCGACTGGTCTGGCTTTTGCCGCATCCGGTGCGGGTTGCACCAACTGCAATAACAGGTTTGGTACTTTTCACCATGGTGTCTTTGTGGCCAAGTAAGGTGAAATTAGCGCCGGCAGCATTAACAATGGCACTCATGTTCATAACCCTTGGGTAAGGAACATCGCTGTATGAGAATATGCATTCGTCAACCTTCATGTCTTTGATCAGTTTCGGAAGGTCAGATTCAGCAAAGATGGGGATGCCGGCAGGGTAGAGGTCTGCTCCGGCTAATTCTTTCGGATATTTGCGGCCATCAATATCAGGAATCTGTGCTGCTGTAAAAGCGACTACATTATAGTCAGCGTTACCCCGATAATAAGTGTTGAAATTGTGGAAGTCCCTTCCGGCGGCTCCGATGATAATTACATTTTTTTTCATTGTATTGGTTTTTGTATTGTTAATTGAGTGAAATTCAGCATTTAGCGTATTTCAGCTCTTTTACGGGCCCGGGCAGACTGGCGTCTGCTTTAAGAACCTTTTCCGGCAACCTGCCGCAAAAAAACCGTTGCAAATATAAAGGTTTAAGTTGCGCGGCCAAGTATTGAAAAAAAATATTTTCTTTGTTTTGCTTATTCAAAGACAATATGAATAACAATACTTTGAAATCGTTGAAGATTTGAATTCTTAAAGGAAAGGCTAATCACTGAGGTTTATAAAATTGAATATGGTTATACCTAAGTTGAGCGATTTTAAAAATTGTTGCAATTCACCATAGCCATGAAACTGGTTTTCTGTAAATTGCTTACAATTTCCTGATCGATTGAGCTGTTTTCTTTTTCAAATCGCACAATTTGGGTTAAAATCTGCCCGGCCAGAATGATTGGCATTTTTCGGAACCAGGAATTGACTTTTTCATCTCTCCAACTTCATTAGCCCGACAACACCACGCAAAAAACAACCTTATTTCTAGTCTTCCCGACCCAATTTGACCCTTTCGGAGCAAACAGAGCAAACTGGCCGGTGATTTCACTGCAAACAGCGCCACTTATTAGATTCGGATTTGTGACAGCCAAATTATCGACAGGCGAACTTCATGGGTTTCGGTTTCTTTTGTCCTTTGCGAAAACTCTACAAAAAAAAGGTTTAACCCTGGAGAGCCGCTGACAATATGCACTAAGATTAGCAGAGATTATTTGGTCCCGGCTGTCCGTTAACTTGTGTAAATATCTGTCGGCCACCCCCGGTAACCGGAGCAGGAACCATATACCAGTTTAATTCTAAACATTTCCGGCATTTCAGCCGTTATATACCATTGTTTGTTTCAGACACGGTTCAAATTAGCTTATACCCGGGTTAGCTGAACTATTGATTTTACTATAGTTTATAATTTAAAAAACACGCCAGTGAGGACAAAAATCCTGTTATCATTCCTTGTAATATTACTTTTATTTCAAATAAAAGTCCGGGCACAGGATGCAAAAATCAGGGTTTACCTGCTGGGCACTTTTCATTTCGCCCAGACTGATTCGTTGTATGATGTTTTAACGGATAAAAACCAGCAGTCAATCTCAGACCTCTTTGAAATTATTAAGAAACAGCAGCCCGACAAAGTGTTCATAGAGCGGATGCCCGACTTTGAATATATGAACCGGATGGACAGTTTGTATCAATCCTTCAGGAACGGAGATACACGGGTCTGGCGCAACGAAATATGGCAGGTGGCTTTCAGGGTGGCGAATGACCTGAATCATAAAACTATATACAGTTGCGACCATCCGGGTCAGTACGGCAACATTTACAGCCAGTTGGAAGAGTATGCCAGCAAACATGGTCAGACTGGTATCCTGAACTATCAGGGAAATGGCATTACCAGACCTGTTACAAACCTGATTAATGAAGACTCACTGATGAGAAAATCTGATCTGCTCGATTATTTGTGCTGGCTGAATTCCTCAGGGGTTCAGGAAGCATCGCACGCGCATTACATCAATCTTTATCCGCAAATCGGGAATACGGATGTATTCAGATACGACTCAAATTATATGCTGGGCGCAAGCTTAACAGTTGACTGGTACCGCAGGAATATCCTGATCTATACGAAAATGATCAACCAGCTCGATTATTCTGAAAAGGCAATTTTTTTAATTATAGGCAACGACCATATTCCAATTATCAGGCATTTGTTTGAGAGCAATCCGTATTTTGAGGTGATTGCGACTGAACTTCTCAGATCTCCAGAATTAAACGATCATTTTAAGGCTTCTTTATGCTTGCACAGATAATCAGACTGATTTGGGTCCTCATTTTTCTCCCCATAGTGCTGCATTCCCAGGTGCTCACCTTCACCCCGGAACAGATGCGTACCGACCTTGAATACATGAACCGGTATCTCCGGAAATGGCATCCTTCGTATTATACCTACACACCGGAAACAGAGATGAATGCATTCTACGAAACGCTGAAAGATAGCTGTTACAGTTTTTCAACGCTCAACCAGTTCAGGACAAGGCTCCGGCAGGCAGTGAACAAAGTGGGTTGCGGGCATATGATCGTTTCAAGTCCGGATAGCTATAATCCAACTGTCTTGCCCGAACTGATTCCTGTTGACGTCTGGATAATTGGGAAACAGATCTACGTGCGCAATTACCGCGGGGAAGGCGGGTTGCTGAGCCCTGGTGATGAGATACTCGGTATCAATGGTGTTTCTGCTGCTGATATTCTGGAAAGAACAACAGAATTGGTTTTTACCGACGGATACAATGCTACACATAAAATTTATGGAGTGGAGCAGGCCTTTCCGATTTACTATTATTATGTTTTCGGGCCCATTGCCAATTTTTTGGTCGAAAGTAAGTCGCCGGATGGAGTAATGGCAACGGTGGAATTCTTGCCAGTTCCGCAGACCAATAAGCCGGAGTTTTACCACGGCAATCCGGTCGATTCTTCCAAAATTCTGATACAGGGCAATGGTCTTGCTCTGTATTCGATGGATTATGTCGGGCATGCCGCCCTGATTGAC
>JBBQIQ010000173.1:0-7915 GCA_038325075.1 Bacteroidales bacterium
AATGGCCGGGGAGAATGGTTGTTGTTTAATCCGATATTATAACAAAGCTGACCCGGATTGCCATTGTTCTGAAAATTGCAGGATATATCGAATTTGAAAGCTCGCGATGGTTTTTTTAGCCATATTATCTTGTTTTTCAGATGGTAATATAGATTCCGGACCATCCTGCCCCCTATTGAGAATGTATAAATTCAGATTAATTCTTTAAGATCGGGCTGTCATTCCGGCAATAAAAGATAAATCTGACAGGATATCTTCGTGGGTGTTAAATTATAATCCGGAAGGGGAGATTGTGCGGAATTAAATACTGTTAATTTATTCATAATATCAATTTATACGATACTTCCAGAAACAATAATGAACTTAATCTATATACTGATTGTTATTATTGATGTTGATAAAATTAGTGATTAGAATAACTCGCCCGGCTTTTCTGAATTCACAGGAAACTAATCTTGTGCACTTCCTTTAAAACACGATTGAAGAATACACCTTTAGTGCTTTTAACTGCCTTATTCTATTAAAGTACCTGATCTCTGAATCATGGTTCACTCAATTCAATACAATGGACAATTCGGACATCTGCATGAAATCACTGAGACGCCCGACCTGTTTATTCTCAGGACAACCTGTCTAATTGAACCGGCCACTTTTCTGGCCAGCATCCCGGCGTTGAGCCTTTTTATAAAGTACATACTTCCGTTCGAGAGTTTTCCTGAATCCATGGTTTATGTTTACCGATGTGTAAATCATCCCGAGCCAGCCCAACTCAGAGATGAAATCAAACATACGATAAAAAGCATCAACCACCCACAAATCCGGTTCGCGGGAACTGTTATGTGCTATACCGAATCCGGTATCTACCAGATTTACACTGGTAACATCTTTCTGAAGTTCTTCGACCGCATGCCAGGATTCGGGGTTATTCGGTTTCTAAATCAGCACAAACTCCGCATTAAAATGAAACTGGGGTTTGCAACAAATGCATACTTTCTTGAATATTCAACGGATATTGGCCGGGATATCTTTGATCTGAGTCTCGAATTACTTCGCCATCCCATGATCGAATACTGTCATCCGGAATTGGTCGTCCGGCGCAAAAGTACACTCAGGGATATTCCGGCAAACCATGATAGTGTGCTGAAAACCCCGGATGATTGGGCATTCCGGAAAATTCATCTGCCGGAGGCATGGAAATTCACCCGAGGGGAGGGAGTCCGTATTTGTATCATCGATGACGGACTGGAATTCAGACATCCGGGTTTTTCCTCACCGGGGAAAATACCGGTTTACAGGGACATGCTTGATCCAACCGGGCAGGCCAGACCTGTGCACCGGTTCAGTGAAAAACACGGTACTGCCTGTGCCGGCATAGCATGCTCTTCCGATCCCCGTGCACCTGGTGTTGCACCCGGGGCACAACTTATTCCGATCCGTACACTGGGACTCGGATCTGTGCTGGAAGCCGAGGCATTCTATTGGGCTGCCGATAATGGCGCCGATATCATCTCCTGCAGTTGGGGTCCGCCTGACGGAGACTTCAGGGTAAGCCGTGAGAAAGAAGCAGCTTACCCGATACCTGACCATACACATCTTGCCATTCAATATGCAGCGAACAAAGGAAGATCCGGGAAAGGATGCCTAGTTTTTTTCGCAGCAGGCAACGGGAACGAGCGCGTAATCAATGATAAATATGCATCCCATCCATCTGTCATGGCCATCGGCGCTTCCAATCTGCTTGATGAAAAAACTGTTTACGGTGACTATGGAACTCCGCTTTTCTGCTCATTTCCCAGTGGTGATTATGCCATGATCGGAAAGCAATGGAAACAGCTTTATGGTATCACTGTTCCTGACCGGATTGGTCCGGATGGCTATGATCCTTCCAACATCTCCAGGCTCTTCAGCGGAACCTCTGCCGCCTGCCCCGGTATGGCAGGTGTTGCGGCTTTGCTGTTGTCGCTTCGACCAGACCTTAAGGCCAGCGAGGCCCGTGCAATATTGGCTGCATCCTGTCATCCGCTGGGGACCTTGCATGAACGTAAAAAAAACGGCTACCATCACCGTTTCGGTTTTGGCTTAATCCAAGCTGACCTTGTTGTTCAGCATGCAAATAAACAACCTTCAATCATTCACGAAAAACCAAACATCATGACCAAAAGTGACAAAACCCCTGCGGCCTATTCGCTGCACATTGGAATCAACAGTGTTTCCGAAGATTACTATGGAAGCCATGTTCCGCCATTATACGGCTGCATCAATGATATGAAACGCATGGAAAAACTCGCCAATACGCTGGGTTATTCCACCAAAACCCTGGTTGACGGGGAAGCCACCCGCATGAATATCCTAAACAGCATCCGTGAGTTCGGCGAATTAGTTAAACCCGGCGATATTGTGATGATAACCTATGCCGGGCACGGCGCTCCCATCAGGGATACCGACGGATTTGAAGATGAAGCCGATGGTTACGATGAAGCCTGGGTAACCTTTGATGGTTTCTTGATCGATGATGAACTATATGCAGGATTTGCCGGATTCGAACCGGATGTACGTGTACTCATGGTGTCAGACTCCTGCCATAGCGGTACAATGGCCCGCATGACAGGCTTTGCCGATATGGTGAACAATTCCGGCGTGCTCGAAGGTCGGGTTAGGTATATCGCTGAATCAACCGTAAACCTTATTCTCGAAAAAAACGGAGCGACTACCCGCAGTTTAAAACAGTTGCCGGATAGTGAATACGTAAAACCCAATGAAGTAAAAGCTGCCATTAAACTGATGGCTGCCTGTCAGGATGACCAGTACGCCCAGGAAAGAAATGGTGCAGGCTTATTTACAACCTCATTGTTCGAAGTCCTTGACCGTTTAAAGGACCATCGCCCTTCATACGCTGAATTGATGGAGATGATTGTCAATGCAATGCCGCCCAACCAGTTGCCACAGATTAAAAACGAAGGTTCAGTCAACTCCGAATTCGATTTACAGGTTGCTTTCTCGATAACAACACAAGGGGCTAAATCCGGTAAAATTAAACAGGATTTCAGACCGGATAAAACTTCACGTGTCTCACGTATTATCGTGGAAACCCGCAGAGATAGCGTTAGGCTCGATCCCCGGGTTAATAATCGGTCTCTCAATGGTGGAAATTATGATGCGATCAGTGTTGTTCAGGGTGCCGTAGATGGGGATAATATTGCCGGGAATACAGAATGGGACAAAGCATATAACCTGCTGCTCTCAAATGATATAAATGATATCCGGTTTGTGGAACCTGATCTGGCATCCAATATTTACAAGGACCCCCTGACAGAAGAACGCAATGCCGGTGCACGAGGGGCTAATGAATTTGAATGGCTGACAACTTATCCCCCAAGAAAACAGACGGATAAGAATGTTGCTTTCGACTGGCATCTTGACAATGAACACAGTCAGCTTAAAGCTGCTAGGGAATTCGTATATCCCGAAATGATTCTAGACAGGGAACCTGACCCATCAAAGAAAGCGGTGCTCATCGCACACATCGATACCGGTTATATCAGTGATCACGAAATCCTTCCCAGGTATCTCCTCGATGGGCCTTCCATCACTGTCGGGTGCTGGGGGATAGATGATGATGCAAGCGACAAGGACTTGGCCATCTATCCTTTTGAACAACAAGGGCATGGAAATGCAACCATGGCTATTCTCGCCGGGGGTAAATTAACCCCTGATCAGACAGATGGTTCATTTTCAGGCTATTTCGGAGCCATCCCCTTTGCAAAAGTTATCTCTATAAAAATCAGTGAATCGGTGATGCTGCTGAGTGGCAGGAGGTTTGCCAGGGCAATTGACTATGCCATAGATCAAGGTGTGGATGTAATCACAATGAGCATGGCAGGATGGCCTTCACGGGTGATGGCCGAGGCGGTAAACAGAGCCTATGAAGCCGGAATTGTTATCTGCTCCGCAGCCAGCAATAGCTGGGTAAAAGGTGCACAAAAAATCCTGCCTGATTCCATGCTTTATCCTGCACGTTTCGACCGGACGATCGGTGTCGTTGGAGCAGCATACAACCATATACCTTATGTTTTCAAATTACACAACCCCGCTTCCCGCTCTGCCGGCGGAGATTACATGCAGATGAGCTATGGCCCTGATTCAGTGATGCATACCGCCATTGCTGGCTA
This sequence comes from Bacteroidales bacterium, assembly GCA_038325075.1. Classification (GTDB taxonomy): domain Bacteria; phylum Bacteroidota; class Bacteroidia; order Bacteroidales; family Lentimicrobiaceae; genus Lentimicrobium. The sequence goes on from JBBQIQ010000173.1 coordinate 4,170, forward strand.
TACGCCCAACATCATGTGGTTCGACAAGGTAAAGAATAAGGACGATCCGAATTCAAAGATCTATGTGAAAAACGGGGGCGGAACTTCAAGCGCCACACCCCAGGTGGCCGCAGCAGCAGCTCTTTATATTCAGTATTATCGCGATGAACTTGATAAACTGGCAGGCAGGGATAAGTGGAAGAAAGTCGAGATTGTGAAAGCTGCCTTGTTCAATTCGGCTTACCTCGACAGACAATACAAATCCTATTATGGGAAAGGCATACTGAAAGCCAGAAAAGCGCTGGATCTTGCTCCTGCAAAACTTGTAACATCGATCAAAAAAGCTCCAGAAGCAAAGGTCGGTGGCTCATTTTTCGGCCGGCTTTTCGGGATGTTTCAGCGGAATATCGGTGAAAATATACAGAATAAGCACCTCAACGATATGATGAGCGTTGAACTGATGCAATTGCTGCACCGCGAAAAAGAATTGTTTCCATTGCTCAGACATGATTTCAATAAACCTGCAGAGGAATTCACTCCAGACGAAATGGAACTGCTGGTTTCAGTAATACGCAAATCCACCATGGCTTCAGATTTCCTGAAAAGCCATCTTGTTTCTTCATTCGTGGATGCAGGAAGCAATTCAACCCGTTCACTAAATATTGATACAGGCTATTTCAATAATCTTGAATTTGAATCGGATGCCGGCATTTACAATCTGCAAACAGCCGGGCTGAATTTCAAGGTAAATGGATTCAAAAAGGGTGTTTACCATGATGCTAACAGCAACCTCATGATAGATGAAATCGAACTGAATCTGCAAAGTGCATCATCCAGGGGGGCAGGTTTCGCGATGAACCTGTTTACTAACCTTGAAATCAAGGGTCGCCAAGGCGTTATCCTAGTCGAACGTGAAGTCGATGGTGAACTGCTTTTTGAATGGTCGTTCGGAGGACAGGAAACAGGACAGTCACTGGGCAGACGAAGCAGTGCACAAGCACCAGGAATGTCCTGGATGGTAGAAAACCGGTTTTCAATTTCACTCGACAGCAGGAATAACGGGGCCACGCGGGGCGGTGTTCTGGATATTGCAGGAAAAGTCGTACTAAAGGTGATCAGTTGGTTAAAACCGGCAAGATCAAAACCCAAAGATGCCGCATGGAAGGAATGGCTCTCAAAAAACCGGGAATTCAAATATGGAATTCTGGCTTATGACTTGCAGGGCAACGACACTACCGGAAAAGCATGGTTCCCGGTTGACACCGATGCCCAGACAGGCATCTGGAAAGAGATCCAGGACGACCCGAAACCGGCTTTGCTGTTTTTCCCGGGATTGTTCCGCGAAGTGCAGGAAAGTTATGATGAATTCCTTTCAAACCGTAAAGTTATTGACCAGTTGAGGGAAAAGTTTGGACGTTACGTTATTGGCTTTAATATGCCTGATGTCATAGATGGGATTGAAGCCAATGCCGGCAAATTCGACCAGATGCTCAAAAACAAACTGAAGAAAAAGGAATGTGTCGTGTTTGCGCGGAGTCGTGGTGGAATTGTGGCAAGGTACCTGTTTGAAAAACAATGGAGTACATCATCCGGTACACCGAACGCCCAAAGTCCGTTTGTGCTTCAGAAACTGCTGATGTTCGGAACACCAAATGAAGGAACCCCGATAGCAAGCAATGAAAAATGGAAGGACCTGGTCAATATGATAACTAACCTTGCCGGGAAAGCATTTGTGCTGGGCGGACCTGTTTTCAAAGGTGTCCAGATTGTTCTTGCTGCCATTTTAAACCAGGTTGCTGACCTGCCCGGAATTGATGATATTGAAGTGGAAAGCAAGCTCCTCCGTAACATGAATACCAACATGGGTGCTAGGGTGAACTACTTTGTCGCCGCTTCCGACTTTGAACCCAGAAGTAACATCGTTAGGTTCCTCGATGAAATAGCAGTTGACAGGTATATATTCAGGAATATTAACAACGATGGCGTCGTACCGGTTGAAAGCGTTGTTTTCAACAGCAGCAATGGAACCGCTGTTATCCCGGTATCCAACATGCTGCTGCTTGGTAAGTCCGAAGGCATACATCACTTTCATTATTTGGATCCACAGAATGCCAGGGTTATCAACTGGATACTCGATACCATCAAATAGTTATACAAACAACCATCTATCCCCGGCAATGATTGGAAGCCGGGGATAGAAATTTTATTCTGTATGTTATGAGACTGGAAATCAATGAAGAAAAGATATTCCTTGCAATTGCGCGGAATAATCCGGATGAGAATATCCCAAACCTTGCTGAAAAAACACAGATCGAAGTATCTGCAGGCCAACGCTATGCTTTTATCGTACCCAAAGGTGAGCAATGGACTGATTTTTACTTTATCCGCTGTGGTGCAGATGGTTTTTACTATCCATTTTTTCGAAAAAAATTATGGGAACCCCGGGCAAGGTATTTTGTTCTTTGCGGGATTATTCTGGCAGATCCCAAACAAACATTTCCTATTGGAAAAAACCTGAATAATTTTGAAATTCCGGTAAACGGACTGCTGCGGTTCTTTGCCAATGATGTTCCTGGCTTTTATCATAACAACCGCGGAACGATAAAGATTAATGTAAAACGGCTCCTATAAAACAGAATAAGATCGAGGCAGTGTGCGCTCATCATTATCTGTTTTAGCGGTTCAAATGGGTGTTAGTAAATATATTTTACAATGGCTTTCTATTCATACTGTCAGGCAATTGAATTGCAATACAAGCATTAAAAAGCAAAGCAGGCAGGCTCAACAACAGATTTTCAAAGCTGCAAGCCCTGGCAAATATAACTGTTCTTTAGTCAGAAATTGACCGCTGGAAGGATAGGTTAACCATTGGTAAAGATGGGTGGGGAAATGCGGCTTGAATTGAAGAGCCGGTTAGGAGTGTCTGACTTGTCAAGGCTGCACTGTGCCCATAACAATTTACATTCATAGCTATATCGTGGCTAGTTAACACCTTGCGTTGGTAAAGTTTTAATTTTTGAAGGAAGGGAAATATTTATTTTTTGATTTTTTCTTGGGTGGGCGAAAAAGTACTCTCTTGCAGATATTGTTCGTGGGTTGGCTTATAGCGGCTTACAAAAGTGTATTTTTGTGAGTAGAGGTTTCATTTCATTGAATTGATTTTCCTTCTCCTTGATAAATTCGCGGGTCTGAATCTTGTCTATGTATTGGCTCAACTTCTCTTTGGTATAAATAGTCATCTATTTGGCTTTGCTTCTCCAATGTCGGGTTCAAGTAGTAATTCATAAAAGCTAATCTTAGTTCAAGATTAGGGTGAGTCCAGTTTTTATCACGAATTAATTTTGGTGCTGTGCTTCCAAAATTTTTAAACAACCTTTTTCCAAACAACATAAACTCTGCTCCGTTTATAGCAAGTTGAACGCTCATACAGATGCTTAAACAATTACCTTCATTAATCAAATTTCCTTTCTTTACCAATTCTACAGCCAACGAATCTACTTTCAACTCTAACCTTTTTTGACTTGTCATTATCTCTGGCTCAGTATTTATATCTTGCTCGCCTAGCATACTTTTCTGCACTAGATTTTCATCAGAATTTTCATCAAACGAACCCGATATTCCTAAAGCAAAATGTCCTAACTCATGAAGTAAAATGATTCCTAAATATCCTGAGATATCTGCAGTATCACTCAAACTATTAACTGAAACAAATTCCTTAATCTGCAACGGACAAATAAAAACTAATCTATTTTCAATACTGGAAAATC
>JBBQIQ010000174.1:0-7880 GCA_038325075.1 Bacteroidales bacterium
AATTTAAAATATTGTTACCGGTTAAAATAGAAGTACCACCAACATCATTTCCCAAATCACCCAAAAATGTTGTGGCAACGGGCGCGGGACCTACCCCCACAGTAGCTGCATAGCCTATAAGGCCAATACCATAGTTACCACTGTTAATGGTGTTGGTGTAAAACTTATTACCTGAGTTAGTGCCATTTGTAGCAAGTGTACCTCCGTTAGTTGGGATAAGTGCAGTGGTGGCGGCTGTTGCAATGGAATTAATAACCAAAACGCCAACAGCGCCTTCTATCATAGGAGATGTGCCAGAAGCGTTGTTGATCCTTTGCATGTTGAAAACACAGTTCCGGATCGTGTTATTGTTGCATCCGTCTCCGGCAGCTCTTTTAAACAAAGCAATTCCAAACTCCATAGTTGCGGGGTTGGTGGTATTGCCATCGGTGAGTGTGAGTCCATCAATGGTAATCCAATCCGCACCTGTAAGTTTAAGAATTCCGTCCGGAGCAGCAGACCCGGGAGTTGCAATACCTATTCCTGCATTCAACGTATAAGTGCCGCCTGTAGTGTTTATTGTAACTGCAGTTGATGAACTTAATGCGGCATTCAATGATGCACTTCCAATCGTCAAACCTGTTGGAGGAACTGTTTCTGAACCACCGCCTGTGCATGTTAAAGTCACTGGCCCTGACATAACAGTTACATTATTAAGATCAATAAATGCACTTGCCAATGATGTGTAAGTTGCCGCAAGCGCCGGAGTTGTATTTCCGGGTACATCAACTGTTACCTGTGAAAAGCCGCAGTAGCTTATTAGGACAGCAGCCAAAACGAGTAAAACTTTTTTCATGATGTGTTTGTTTAGTTTAGAGTATTATTTGCTTATGTGTGTAAAATTTTTACAAAGGGTTGATATGTTATTGAAAATGAAGCAGATATATTAAAATGTGTAAAATTTTAATCGTGTTATGGTCAATATTGGCAAACTATGGCAATGCTTGGGAAAACATTAAATCTTATAAGATGTTGTAGCTCAGTGAGATAGTAGGTAAGTGCAGGTAGTTGGCATGCTTTAGTAAGAGGATTGAAAAGTACTGTGCAAATCTATACGTGTCAAGTTTTACAGGTTCAGATTCATAAATCAGGACATATAGTTTCTGATTCTTGATTTCAAACCTCTTTTTACATAATATCAAACTTTGGGGCAGAAAATTTCAGATTTCAACCCCGTTTTTTTTCTGATGAAACAATGCCTGGTTTTGACTTTATGTTGTATAAATACAGTGTAGTACATAAATAAAAAATATAAAATAATAAGACGTAAATAAAAAATACTATATATAATTATATAAAGGACTGTAAATCTTAAAAATAGAGAATTTATAATACTTATTAATATTCACAATTTCACAAATATTCTGTTTCAGATCAGAAAACTAAATTTAACTGATTTTATTTTTTGAAACTGTATTTTTAATAAATTCTTGTAATAATCCGCTTGTATGACTGACTTTTTTTTCTTTTTCAGAATATCTGATCAGTTTGCCCTGCGATTTATTATTTTTCATATTTCCGGTCGCAGAAAACCGTTTTTATATAATTTATGCAGACAGGTGTATTTTATTTAAGATTTATTTTTTTATCGGGAAACCGAATCTGAATTTATTCAAAGTATTGAAAAACAGATATATGACATTGATTTATAATTACTGAACCCATAATATGTTTTCTGGTTGTAAAGGTACGGAATTATGCAATTATATGTATATCAGATAATTGAGTATGGTGTTAGTTTTAATTTTATTATCCATTCAAAGTTATTATGAAGTTTGAAATAATAAATTACAGCCCTTGATTTTCGATTTATTATTTCGTACTTTTGTTTCATCTACGGGTGCATTTTAAGTTGCACAGAGAACTAAACCAACCCACATTACTTCTAAAACATTTAAAATTAGTACTTTAACGCATTCTTATAGGCTATTGTTACCCTGCTGTAACTTTTTTATGCACCTGGCCGGTCACAGTGGTTTTTTAAAAAGATATCAACCAGGAATGAGAAGTTTTAACAATTCACTAAACAAAGGTTACAAAAATCCGTTTTTAACCATTAATATAAAAATGGATTTTTGCTGCTATAATTTACCACGTCTATGACCGAAGTGCTCAAAGCTATGCTTATCATCGGAACAAGTTTATTCTTACTGCTTGCTCTGCTTGCTTTCGAAAAGGCTTTGCGTAAAGGTGACAAGTCACGGCTCTACCTGGTCGTATTCCTGGTATTCGCGGCTTTGTACTATACCTGCTATGGATTGTCCTGCTGTTCCCCTTCGCCTTACCGCGAACTTGGCGGCACCCTTAAGCTACCGCTGGCGCTGACTTTTATACCACTCTTTTTTCTCTTTCTACGCGATCTGATTACCGGCACTACGCAGCAATTCCGCTATGTAATCAAGCATCTGATACTTCCGGCAATTTTTCTGGCTTCCACTCCATTACTTTATCTGCTACCCGATACCGATCCTTCGGCTGGGATTGGCCAATACGGATACAATTACAAGTATGTGGCCGGCCAGGCTGTGCTTGTTATACAGACAATTTTCTATACACTTCGCATGTTCAGGCGTTATTCCCGGTATTCGGGAAAGCTGCAGACATATTATCATGCTTCATCAAAAAATACCTTTAAAATCAGGAATCTGCTGACTGCTTTTGTTATTTTCCTGCTGGTGTTAGACAACTGGTTGATGTCGTTTGTTATACCTGATAATGTTTTTCAAATGGTTTACCCGATTGTATTGCTTCTAGCCGGACTTTCAACCGGCTGGTTAGGGTTGACAATTGAGGCCTACCGGCAAACAGAGCCCATCAGGCAGCCCGAACCCGTCAGTGTTCAGGTTGAGCATCCTTTACGGATTGACAATAACAACCATAATGTGCTTCCTCTTTCTCCATTGGCTTATATAAAGGAACCGCAGACATCGCGGCTGCCTTTCGGGGATGTGAAGAAAAAAAATATTTATGAACGAATGGTTAAATATCTGAAGGAAGAAGAACCATACACCAATCCCAAACTGACCCTCAAGCAGATGGCGTCCGATCTCGATACCAATACCCGTTATCTTTCGATGGTCATCAACGAAGTTGAGGGATGCAATTTTAACCAGATGCTAAACCGCTATCGGGTTAATAAAGTTATACAGTTACTGGTTGATAATCAGGCTGAATCCTATTCCTATCTCGGAATTGCCCAAAAAGCCGGGTTTCACAGCAAGTCGGTTTTTATTTCCGCATTCAAGGCACAAACCGGGGCCACACCTTCAGAGTTTTCGGGGAATATGAAAAGGCTGATAAAATCATAAAAAATATTTCCGTCTCTAATTTCGCCTATTATATCATTGATATACATTTATATAGAATTTAACCGGCATACCTTAAATTAAATTGTCTGTTGATAAGTTAAGTTATTGTTGTAAATTTATATCCTTATTTCTAAGACTTTAGGAATGAAGAGGAAAGAGAGAAGCAAAGTAGTCCATTCTGTTGAAGTTCCGCATCATATTTCAATTATCGCTACTGTCAGTGGTTTCAGGATTTGTAATATTTCTCCTGTTTATTTCCCCGGGCAGATTGCAGGATCTGGCGTCAATCTAAAGTATTTGGGCGACCTGCTTCCTACAGAAATACTTTCGGAATTGCAAAATTTTGAGAACCGGGAAACGGGCGATATCTATAAATCTGGTCAGTCGTTTGAACTTATTCATAACCCAGGCATTTTTTTCAATATTGAAGCCTCGGCAGCAGTAATAGACAACTCGAAATACCTGATAGCTAACTTATCGCAGGTTGAGAACCTGGTTACAATGACCCCGGCCGAAGCACTGAATATTGTTTCCCAGGCGGCTATCACCTATCAGAGTGCCGTTGATGAAAAGGAATTGTATAGTGCCCTTATTGATTCTGTTAACCTGCTTATTCCGGATGCCTGGCTTTTTATTGCTTCCACGAATGAAAGAGGTAAATTGCGTATTGAAGCTTATAATTCCCGCACTGAAAATGCTCTTTTAACCGCCGGGCGCTATCTTGAGACGGACCCGTTACGTATTGAGCTTACTCCGGAATCCATCGACCCTGTTATACTGGACATATTCAAAACCGGAAAACTGATTCAGGTCCCATCCTTATTTCATATTGCCGGTGGTCTGGTTGAGAGGGAACAATGCGATCTGCTTGAAAAAGCGCTTGGAATTATGTCTTTTTTCGGAATAGGTTTTATCCACGACCAATCGTATTTCGGAGCACTGGTCATTCTTTCTCCCCACAAAACATTCCATGCCCGTGAAGATTTGGCGGAAGCTCTTGTTCAGCAGGCATCCTACGCTATCCAAAGACTTCGGGCCAATAAGTCACTCAGAACAACAGAGTTCAGGTACCAACATGTTTTTGAGGCAACCAATGAAGCAATTCTTATCAGTGAATTTCGATCCGGAATAATATCAGATGCCAATCCGGCTGCGATCAGGTTGTTTGGTTTTCAGCACATTAAGCAGTTTGAGAATATGAGCCTGTTTACCCTGGTTCCGTCTCTCAATTCCAGCAATGCTAACGGCCTGGCCGGTATTTTCAATAAAGTTTTAGCTGACGGGCCTCAGGTTTATGAATGTGAGGCTGTAAGGCAGGATGGTTCCCTGTTTTGGGCTGAACTATCGATGCGCAGTTTTGAAATCTCCGGAACGGCTTCGGTTTTGGTGGTAGTCAGGGATGTTACGATCCACAAGCGGACCATGCAATCGCTGAGTGAAAATCAACAGAGGCTGAGTAAGCAGATTATTTCGCTTACACAGCCTGAGGGATTTTCTGAAAATCTGAATTTTACAGATCTTTTCGATTTGGATGAAATTCAAAGAATTCAGGATGCATTCAGTGATGCAACCGGAGTGGCTTCGGTTGTTACAGATGCTTCCGGAAAGCCGCTGACACGGCCAAGCAATTTCTGTTATCTGTGCGAACACATTATCCGGAAAACGGAAAAAGGCAGGGAAAATTGCTACTATTCAGATTCGGTTATTGGCAGACATGACAAAAGTGGCCCGATTGTTCAGCGATGCCTTAGCGGTGCTTTGTGGGATGCCGGTGCGAGCATTACCGCGGGGGATCAGCATATTGCCAATTGGCTGATTGGCCAGGTGCTGGATGTCGATGCCGACCCCGATACAATGGTTGCTTATGCCCGCGAGATCGGAGCCGATGAGCAGGAATACCGTGAAGCGCTTAAAAAGGTAAAGAGGATGCCTAAGGCACAATTCAACAGAGTTGCCGATAGTCTTTTCCTTATTGCAAATCAACTCTCAGTCAAGGCTTTGCAGAACATTCAGCAGGCCCGCGAACTGGCAGAACGTCATCGCATTGAGGAAGAAAGCGCAGAGATAAGGCGTAAACTCGAAACCCTGATGGGTAACCTGCCGGGCATGGCATACCGCTGCCTGAACGATAGGCTATGGACCATGGAATTTGTGAGCCGGGGCGCTTATGATTTAACAGGCTATTCTTCAGAAGAATTGATTGGAAACCGGAAGATTTCATTCAATGAATTGATTGTTAAGAAAGACCAGCGTCGTTTGTGGAAAAAGTGGAAAAAAATACTTGCCAGCAAGGAAGTTTTTACCGAAGAGTATCAGATCCGGACTGCAAGCGGTGAACTGAAGTGGGTATGGGAACAGGGGTGTGGTATTTATAACAGCGCCGGTGATGTTATTGCTCTTGAAGGACTTATTATTGATCTTACCTCGAGACGTGAAGCAGAAGCCAGGCTGAAGGAAAGTGAACTAAGGTTCAGGACACTTTTTGAGGACTCTGATGATGCGAATCTGATCATTGAGAATGGGGTATTTATCGATTGCAATGAAGCAGCATTGAGAATGCTTACTACTACCCGCGACAAAGTTGTGACTCAAATGCCTTTCCAGTTATCACCGCCCATGCAGCCCGATGGTATATCTTCGGAAAAGAAAGCTGTTAAGATGATCAGTATAGCCCTGGAAAATGGGTCGCACCGGTTCGACTGGGTACACCGGAGACCAGGCGGCAGCGATTTCTGGGTTGAAGTTGTGCTGACAGTTATAAAAATTGGTATTAAAGAGATAATCTATACAACCTGGCGCGATATAACCGAGAGAAAGCGTGCCGATCAGGAATTACGTGAAATGAATGAGAAGCTTGCCATCATGAATGATGAGTATGTTAATCTGAATGCAGAGATTGCAATGAAAAATGAGGCATTGAAGGTGGCTATAGGCAAGGCTGAGGAGGCTGACCGGCTGAAATCCGCGTTTCTGGCCAACATGAGCCACGAAATCAGAACGCCAATGAATGGGATTCTTGGTTTTGCTGAGCTTTTACTTACACCTGGTCTTCCACAAACCGAAATGGCCAGTTTTGTCGAGATTATCAACACCTGTTCCGCTCAATTGATGGCTCTTATCAATGATATTATTGATATTTCGAAGATTGAGGCGGGCCTGATTACAATAAACAACAGCCGCCTTAGTTTACAAAAACTGATGGGTGAAGTTTATTCCATTGCGTTGAAAAACCCGCACCGAAGGGTAGAACTTATTGCAACAAACCTTACTGACAATAAAGATGTAATTGTATTGGGGGATGATGTAAGGCTGAGGCAGATCATGTTGAATCTGATCAACAATGCACTTAAGTTTACCAGGCAAGGAAAAGTTGAATTCGGTTATAATACAGGGAAAGGTTTAATCAGATTGTATGTGAAAGACACAGGAATAGGGATCGATCCTGAAAATCACGAGTTGATTTTCAAGCGATTCAGGCAGGTTAATTCTTCCGCTTCACGCGAACAGGGTGGTACTGGTCTGGGGTTGGCTATATCCAAAGCCCTGGTTGAGCAGATGGGTGGGAAAATCCATGTTAAATCAGAATTGGGGAAGGGTGCAACATTCAAGGTTGAAATTCCATTAACCCTGATGGAGTCAGGTTCAGATGATATTGGCACGGAGTCTCAACTGACTAACATTACATATCATTGGCCAGATAAGGTTATTCTGATCGCTGAAGATGAAGATACCAATTTTACCCTGATAAAAATGATGCTGAAATCAACAGCCTGCAATCTTATAAGGGTATTAAACGGAAAGGAGGCGGTTGACGCCGCTCTCAGCCAAAAAACCGACCTGATTTTAATGGATATAAAAATGCCTTTAATGAATGGGCTTGAGGCAACCCGGCTGATCAAAGAATCCAAACCCGACCTTCCGGTAATTGCCATAACAGCGTATGCACTTTCGGATGATCGAAACAAGGCTCTTGAAGCTGGTTGCGACCACTATCTCGCGAAACCGATTACCAAAAAGGCTGTTTTGGATGTTCTGACGAGGTATCTGACGAAATGAGCCGATAATCAGATTGTTATATTTTAAGATGATTAACCAAAGCCCCGGTGGGGCGTAAGGTGAACTTTGAATGCAATGCCGCCTGGATGTCTGATAGGTTAATAATAATCCCAATGGATAGGGAATTGAATGCAGATTTTTTAAAATCTGAACCGGCTTATTCACATTCCGCCCCTCCGGGGCTTATATTGCCTTACCTGCTTCCTTTCTACCAACATTACGCCCCTCCGGGGCTTTTTTTCTGACCTGTATTTATGCTTCCAACGTTTCGCCCTGCTGGGGCATATCTTGCCTGACCTGATTTTCTTCTACCAATGTTATGCCTACCTGGAGCTTAGCTTACCTGACTTGAATTTATTCTACAAATGTTACTCACTGCCGGGGCTTACATTTCCAAACCTGAGGTTGCACGAATGATGATTTTGAATTGAATTTAAAAGCCCCAGAGGGGCGAAATGTTGGTAGCTGAAGATTGTA
>JBBQIQ010000175.1:0-7862 GCA_038325075.1 Bacteroidales bacterium
ACGGCTCCTTTCGGATAACCCGATCTGAGGATAATCCGGAAAATCCTGCCCGGGCTGAAGGGTGCGCTCCATACTTCCCTTCGAGTGGCGAATTTTGCCGGTCTGAAGCGGTTTTACCTGACAAAAACTGCCCACAGCGTAAAACACAGTGAGCAGCATTAGGATAATGATTCTCATCTTTTAATCAGTTTCAATAGTAAGAGTAAAATTTGTCGTGTTTAGCAGTTTTGTTCAGCAGGTTTTGAATTTTCCTGCTAAAGTAAGCTGAAAATTCTTTCCTGACGAACTTTATTCCCGCCCCGACAGGTATGCTTTTTACTTTTTACTTTAGGCTTTGGACTTTAGATTTGATTCTTGTGCCTGCTCCGAAAAGTCAAAAAAGAAGGTTAGACACCAAGGCACCAACCTCGCAGACGGCAGGCAGGGGCACCAATCCCTGTCTGCCTGAATGCTCAGGCAGGCAGTTTACGCAAGATATTGTATATCAGCAATTTTAAATTGGTGAGTTTTAGTGGTGTCAAATTCTTGGTTTTCAGGTTGGACTCAACTTTTTATTTTAAACTTTTTACTTTAGACTTCCCCCTTACATTCCTCCGCCTGATCCTTCCTTCACCTTTGGTGCGCCGATTTTAGCCGACAGAAATTCGCGATTCATGCGGGCAATGTTGCTGATCGAAATTTCTTTCGGGCATTCGGCCTCGCAGGCACCGGTATTGGTGCAGTTGCCAAATCCCAGTTTATCCATTTCGGCAACCATAGCCTGCACACGCTCTGCAGCTTCAATACGCCCCTGGGGCAGCAGTGCAAACTGAGAAACCTTTGCCGAAACAAACAGCATGGCTGAAGCATTTTTGCAGGCAGCCACACAGGCACCGCATCCGATACAGGAGGCTGCATCCATCGAGAGGTCGGCTTTTACCTTAGGGATAGGAATGGCATTGGCATCCGGGATACCCCCGGTATTCACAGAAATGTATCCGCCAGCCTGGATGATTTTATCGAAAGCGGAGCGGTCAACAATCAGGTCTTTCAAAACGGGGAATGGCCGTGCGCGCCATGGTTCGATCACAATGGTTTCCCCATCGCTGAATCTTCGCATGTGTAACTGGCAGGTGGTCACTGCTTTGTCGGGGCCGTGTGGCCTTCCGTTTATGTACATGCTACAGGAGCCACAAATCCCTTCACGGCAATCGTGGTCGAAAGCTACCGGGTCTTCGCCCTTCAATACCAACGACTCGTTGAGCACGTCCATCATTTCAAGAAAAGAGCTGTTGGCCGAAATGTCGCTGACCTTATAGGTGACGAATTTGCCTTTGCTGGTGGCGTTTTTCTGACGCCATATTTTGAGTGTTAAATTCATGTTCAGCGGGTTTTACTTGTAATTCCTCTGTTTAACTTCAATAAACTCATAGTCGAGCACTTCCTTGTTCAGTCTGGGCTCTGCATTCTCAGCAGTGAATTCCCATGCAGAAGCATACATAAAGTCCTCGTCGTTGCGAAGCGCTTCTCCTTCAGGCGTTTGATATTCCTCACGAAAATGGCCTCCGCACGATTCGTTGCGGTTCAGAGCATCGCGTGCCATCAGTTCGCCCAGTTCAAGGAAGTCGGCCACACGTCCCGCCTTTTCAAGTTCAGGGTTAATCTCATTGGTTTCGCCTGTTATTTTCACATCTTTCCAGAATTCCTCACGCAGTTCAGCAATTTCAACAATGGCTTTTTTAAGGCCGGTTTCATTGCGGCCCATTCCAACATTGTCCCACATAATCAGCCCAAGACGCTTGTGGAAACTGTCAACGGTTTGTTTGCCTTTCACATTCATCAACCGGTGGAGCCGGTCGGTTGCTTCCTTTTCAGTTTGCTTGAACTCAGGAAGATCGGTTGAAAATTTCGGTACCCTGATCTGATCCGCAAGATAATTCTGAATGGTGTATGGCAAAACAAAATATCCATCGGCCAGTCCCTGCATTAAAGCTGAGGCACCAAGCCGGTTTGCTCCGTGGTCGCTGAAGTTGGCTTCACCAACCGCGAAAAGGCCCGGAACAGTGGTCATCAGTTCATAGTCAACCCAAAGCCCGCCCATGGTATAGTGAACAGCCGGGTAAATCATCATAGGTGTTTTGTAGGGATTCTCATCCACGATTTTCTCATACATCTGGAAAAGGTTGCCATAACGTTCTTCTATCACACTTTTTCCCAGTCGGTTGATGGAATCGGTGAAATCGAGATAGACGGCGAGGCCAGTTTCGCCCACACCATAGCCGGCATCGCAGCGCTCTTTGGCTGCCCGGGATGCAACATCGCGTGGCACCAGATTCCCAAAAGCAGGGTAACGGCGTTCGAGGTAGTAATCGCGGTCTTCCTCGGCTAATTGAGTGGGAAGAAGTTTACCATGCCTGATTTTCTCTGCATCTTCCTTGTTTTTCGGAACCCAGATGCGGCCATCGTTGCGGAGGCTTTCGCTCATCAGGGTAAGTTTCGACTGGAAGTCACCGTGAACCGGGATGCAGGTAGGGTGAATCTGCGTGAAGCAGGGATTTCCGAAGAAAGCACCTCTTTTATGAGCCTTCCAGATGGCTGTTGCATTTGAGCCCATAGCATTCGTTGAAAGAAAGAAAACATTTCCATAACCACCGCTGGCAAGCACAACCGCATGGGCAGCATGTCGCTCAATAGCTCCGGTAACAAGGTTGCGTGCAATGATTCCGCGGGCGCGGCCCTCTACCAATACCACATCAAGCATCTCGTGGCGGGTAAACATCTCCACATTGCCTTTTTTCACCTGACGGCTAAGGGCGCTGTATGCGCCGAGCAAAAGTTGCTGTCCGGTCTGGCCACGGGCATAAAAAGTACGTGATACCTGGGCGCCCCCGAAAGAACGATTGTCTAACAATCCGCCATATTCACGGGCGAATGGAACACCCTGTGCCACGCACTGATCGATGATGCTGTTGCTGACTTCGGCAAGGCGATAAACATTCGCTTCGCGGGCACGATAGTCACCGCCTTTTATTGTATCGTAAAACAGCCTGTAAACACTGTCACCATCGTTCTGATAGTTCTTTGCTCCATTGATGCCACCTTGTGCTGCGATGCTGTGTGCACGCCTCGGACTGTCCTGATAGCAGTAATTTTTAACCATAAAACCCATTTCAGCAAGACTTGCCGCCGCCGAGGCACCTGCAAGGCCCGTACCGACGACGATAATCTCGAGTTTTCGCTTATTGGGCGGGTTCACAAGACTAATATGGTTTTTATAATCAGTCCATTTTTGTGGCAGGGAGCCTTTGGGTATCTTTGAGTTTAATTCAGCCATTTTGCTTAAACTTTGAATGTCAGTAAATTATTGATTGAGAAAAATTACAACCGGTATCAGGATAAAACCGCCGGCAATCATAATGGCCAACGCCCGGCTGATGCCGAATGCTGCCGGGGTGTATTTGCCATGGTTCAGCCCCAGCGACTGAAGCGCTGAATGAAATGCGTGGTCGAGATGGAAGCCAAGGAAAAGCAGCCAGACAACATACATTAACACATAAGGGAATTCCCTGAATTTTTCAATGACCAGAATGCCCATATCTTCGTATGGCTTACCATTGATGAACATAGTCTCCAATTCACCGAATTTGGCTTTAAAGAAAAAGTTAAAGAGGTGGATCACAAGGAAGGCAAGTATCACCGCTCCTGTATGGATCATGAACTTCGAGAAAAACGAAGTCTGAGAGTACCCTTCAACCTTGTACCTGGTGGGCCGGGCCATCCAGTTTTGCAACTGCAGGATGACCCCGACAAGGATGTGCAGGATAAAACCTCCGAAAAGTACGATCTGAAAAACCTGGATAACCGGGTTGGTTACCATAAAATGTGCGGCCAGGTTAAAGGATTCCCTTGAACTGTCGAACAACAGCAAGAGGTTGATACTCAGGTGTACTATCAGGAAACTGATCAGGAATAAACCCGCCAGTGCCATAATAACCTTTTTGGTGAGGGATGAGTAAATGAATGCCATATTCATTGAGGTTGTTGTGAAAAATAAAGTTAAATTAACAGTTTAGCACACGATAAATAGTAAATTTGCTACTCGTATTTATATCGAAGTTTTTCGATGTATCAGCGTAACAAAATTAGGTATTAACGATTCAATTGCAAAAAAAATCACTAAATAAAACGATTTTAAATTACAATCTATGCGTTACCAGGAAATATCATCAGAACTGTTTACCCGCAACCGGATTAAACTTGAGAAAAAATTAAAACCTAACGGATTGGCAATCATCCTTTCTAATGATGAGATGCCACGAAATGGTGATCAATGTTTCCCTTACCGGCAGAGCAGTGATATGTTTTACCTCACCGGCCTCGATCAGGAGAAATGCATCCTGACTTTGTTCCCGAACCATCCGTTAGAAGCCATGCGTGAGATTGTTTTTACGGTGAAGACCAGCGACATGATGGTTACCTGGTATGGCCACAAGTACACACTTGAAGAAGCGGGCCGGATTTCGGGCGTTAAAACCATCAAATGGCTTGACGATTTTGACGGCGTTTTGCGCGAACTGATGGCCAGGGCCCACATGGTCTATCTGAACCAGAATGAAAACCCGCGGTTCACCACCGATGTGCCTTCGCGCGATCTGCGGTTTATGCAGCAACTCCGCAATGATTACCCCCTGCATAACTTTGAGCGGCTGGCCCCGCTGCTGTCAGACCTGAGAATGGTGAAGGAAGAAGAAGAAGTTTCGCTCATCATCAAAGCCTGTGAAATAACTGGAAGTGCCTTTAACCGGGTGCTTGATTTTGTGAAACCCGGGGTCATGGAATACGAAGTGGAGGCCGAGATTACGCATGAGTTTATTAGAACCGGTGCGAATGGCCATGCCTATCCTCCCATTATCGCATCGGGAGACGATACCTGCATTCTGCATTACAACAGCAACGACAAGGAGTGCCTCGACGGCGATCTCTTATTGCTCGATTTCGGGGCTGAATATGCGAACTATGCAGGCGACTGTAGCCGGACTATCCCGGTAAACGGGAAATTTACCCCTCGTCAAAGGCAGGTTTATGAAGCTGTGTTGCGGGTACTCCGCAAAGCCTCCCGAATGCTTGTTCCGGGCACTACTATTGATAAATATCACGCAGAAGTGTGCAAAATCGTAGAAAAGGAACTCATCGGTCTTGGCCTTTTCACCGCAGAAGATGTAAAAAATCAGAATCCGGCAAACCCATTGTTTTTCAAATACTATATGCATGGCACTTCCCACTTTATGGGACTTGATGTGCACGATGTAGGAACCAAACAGCATACCTTAGCCAAAGGTATGGTATTGAGCTGTGAACCTGCTATTTATATTCCAGAGGAAGGCATCGGTATCCGTCTCGAAAATGATATTCTGGTTGATGATGAACCGCTTGACCTGATGGTGCATATTCCGATTGAGCCGGATGAAATTGAGGCGATGATGAGAAGGTAGATTGTGGAGTTCTAAGGAAGAGATAAGGGGACAAGGGGAAATGGGGACAAGGAGACTGAGACAAAGGGAAAATTGGGACGAGGGGCGAATGTAGGGACAAGGGACGATTGCCCTACAAAGGAGGAAAAGACACGGGGACAAGAAGACAAAGTGAAAAAAGAGATGGAGAGAGGGAGAGAAAAAAGGCGTAAGAACTTCGCTAGTATCAGATTATAAGTTCCAATTATCATTTGGAATGAGGGATCATTCGATAGCCCTGAAAGGGCTTAATATGAATAACCATGGGTGAAGCAAAGCGAAACCCATGGTTGATGGAACCCAATACCTATCAAGCCCTGAAAGGGCGCTATAAAGATAATTTCGGATTTATATTCGGTGAACGCAGCTTCGCTGAGGCTCGGATCTCGGCCCTTCGCTCAGGGTAATATTATGGATTTCGGACCACTTTGCAGGTTTAGCCGCTTTGCATTATCTCGCAATCGTACCAGATTTCAGCATTTTGACGGTCCATTTGTTCCCAAGAGAAACAAATATGTTATTTTTGTAGGGACACGACATGTCGTGTCCCTACAAAAATAATCCAAAACAAAAACAATATGTTCAAACCCGAAACCTATACCAATCGCCGAAATGCCTTACGCAAAGAAGTAAAAGGCGGAATCATCCTGTTGCCCGGCAATATCGAAGCCGCCTTTAACTACCCTGCCAATACCTACCATTTCAGGCAAGACAGCACTTTCAGCTACTTATTTGGGATCAATCAGCCCGATCTGGCCGGAATCATAGACCTCGATAACGAAAAAGACATTCTTTTCGGCAACAATGTGGATATGGACAATATTATCTGGATGGGGCCGCAGCCTTCGATTGAGGATAGGGGGAAACTGGTTGGGATCACCAATACAGCGCCTTTCGGGGAACTGGAAAAGTATGTTAAAGAAGCACTTGCCAAAGGCCGGAAGGTAAATTTTCTGCCGCCTTACCGTGGCGAAACAAAGATTCAGCTTTCGGAGATGCTTGACATTCCGGTTTCAGGTTTGAAAGCTGCCGCTTCAACAGAACTGATCAAAGGCGTGGTAAAGTTGCGCTGCATTAAATCGGTAGAAGAGATTAAGGAAATTGAAAAAATGGTGGATGTAGCCTATAAAATGCACACCACTGCCATGAAAATGGCCCATCCGGGCGTGGTTGAACAGGAAATTGCCGGAACCATCGAAGGTATCGCCCTGGCCAACGCCGGACCGGTTTCATTTCCTGTGATTCTGAGTATGGATGGTCAGACCCTGCACAACCACAACCATGGAAACACGCTGGCAGAAGGCCGGATGCTGGTGGTTGATTCAGGTTGTGAGTCGGAAGAGACGCTCTATTCAAGCGATATTACCCGGACTGTGCCTGTAGGAGGGAAGTTCAACCCGAGGCAGAAGGAAATTTATGAAATTGTGCTTAAAGCAAATATGGAAGCCATCAAAGCCATTAAACCCGGCATTCCTTACCGGGAAGTCCATTTGCTGGCGGCTAAGGTGATTGCTCAGGGGCTGAAGGATGCCGGTCTGATGAAAGGCGATGTGGATGAAGCGGTAAAGCAGGGCGCTCATGCCATGTTTTTCCCCCATGGACTCGGCCACATGATGGGCATGGATGTACACGATCTGGAAAATGTCGGTGAAAATTATGTTGGCTACGATGATGAAACCAAACGCTCCGATCAGTTCGGAACCGCATTTCTCCGCCTTGGCCGTCGGTTGCAGCCGGGATTTGTGCTGACCGTTGAGCCGGGCATTTATTTTATTCCGGCCCTGATCGATCATTGGAAGGGAGAGGGTAAATTTACTGAGTTTATCAATTATGAAAAGGCTGAAACCTACAAGGACTTTGGAGGTATCCGCATCGAAGACGATGTGCTGGTAACTGAAACCGGCAACCGGGTTTTGGGAAAACCGATTCCAAAAACTGTAACTGAGGTTGAAGCGATGATGGCGAAGTAAGGGGCGCACGGCGAAGGGCTCAGGGCTCAGGGCATGGGGCTCAGGGCATGGGGCTCAGGGCGCATGGAGCGAAGCGGAATCCCGACCTCTTCGTCGGGAGGGCGAAGGACTCAGGGCCGGTGGCTGAGTGTTTTGCGACAAAAATGCTGAAATATACAAGCGGGCTGATTCGCAAAATGTATCGAAGCCACAAGGCGCAGGGCGCAGGGCTCAGGGCACAGGGCTCAGGGCTCAGGGCTCAGGGCTCAGGGCTCAGGGCTCAGGGCTCAGGGCTCAGGGCACAGGGCTCAGGGCTCAGGGCTCAGGGCTCAGGGCTCAGGGCTCAGGGCTCAGGGCTCAGGGCACAGGGCATGGAGCATGGAGCAAGATTGTATGTTCGAGGTAGGGACACGACATGTCGTGT
>JBBQIQ010000176.1:0-7836 GCA_038325075.1 Bacteroidales bacterium
ATTGAAGCGAATGGTGGAACGATTAGTGTCAGTTCTGTTCACGGAGATGGAACAACGTTTACTTTTACCATTCCCAAATAACTAAACGATCGATATGATACATAATAAACCCATACTGCTGGTCGAAGACGACATGATCGATGCCATGACAGTGAAAAGGGCGCTGAAAGAACTCAATGTCATTAATCCGGTGGTTACCGTTGAAAACGGGGAAGAGGCATTGGAATACCTGCGGAAGAGCGATACCGTGATGCCTGGCATTATACTGCTCGACCTCAATATGCCCCGCATGAACGGTGTTGAATTTCTACGCATTGCAAAAAAGGATGATAAACTGAAACAATTGCCGGTTGTGGTTCTTACCACATCGCTTGAAGAAGTGGACCGCATCGATACCTTTAGCCTGGGTGTTGCCGGTTACATGGTAAAACCAGTTGATTACAAACAGTTTGTTGAAGTGGTTAAAGCCATAAAAATGTACTGGTCGCTTAGTGAGTTGCCATAAATAAATTTGATACAACCCGATGGAAACCAAGAGAATAAAAATTCTCTATATTGAAGATGACCTGGTTGACCAGTTGGCATTCAAACGCCTGGTCAGGGAGCAGCAATTGCCGTATGACATTACGATGGCAAATTCTGTTAAAACCGGGCGCGATGCTTTCAGGAGTGATAAATTTGACATCACAATTTCCGACTTCCTGCTGGGAGACGGAACTTCATTTGAATACCTTCCCGAGATTATCGCGACAGGCACTCCGGTAATACTGGTTACCGGCACCGGCGATGAAGACGTGGCGGTAAGAGCCATCAAGATGGGTGCCAGCGACTATGTGATTAAAGATGTTGACTTTGGGCACTTAAAAGTGTTTCCGCTGATTATTGAAAGTTCACTCCGTAAACAGGAATCAAACGACAAGATAAAAAAGCTCACCATGGCAGTTGAGCAAAGTTCCAGCATGCTCTTCATAACCGATAAAGATGGTTTGATAGAATATATAAATCCCAGAGTTACCGAGATTACAGGTTACGAAGTTTCAGATTTACTGGGAACTGACCTCATACTGAATCACGCGACCCTGAATTCCGGGGCAATGATCTGTGAGATAACCGAATCTTTGATAAAAGGCGAAAAATGGCATGGAACTACCTGCCATGCAAGAAAAGCAGGTGAATTATTCTGGGAATCAAATACCATTTCCCCTATTTACGATAATGACAGTCATTTAACCGGCTATATTAAAGTGGCCGAAGACATTACAGAAAAAAGAAATGCTGAAATAGCGGTAAAAAAATACTCTGAAGAACTGCGCGATAGCAACGCCAGTAAAGACAAGATGTTTTCGATTATTGCCCACGACCTGCGCACCCCATTTAACGGCTTGCTTGCGTTTTCCGATATCCTTTCCAACGATTATGACTCGCTGAGTAAGGACGAAGTACTTGAATACATTGATGTGATAAGGGATCTCAGCCACAATACCTTTAACCTGCTTGAAAAATTACTCCAGTGGTCGAGGTTACAAACCGGACGAATGGAGTTTAAACCGGTAAAAATCCCTTTTCAGGATATAGCTGATAATGTGACAAATCTGCTAAAAGCAAATGCCATCGGGAAAGGAATTCGAATAACAGGCGACATAGAAACAGAGCTAACTGTGTTCGGCGATCCGAATATGCTGAATGCAGTGACCCGAAACCTGACCTCAAACGCTGTTAAGTTCACCCCTGAAAATGGCGCTATAGCGATAACTGCCCGCACAATAACCGCTGATATGGCCGAGATTACCATTTCAGATACCGGAGTTGGAATCAATAGCGAAGATTTAACAAAACTTTTCCGCATCGATGTACAGCACTCTACCAAAGGTACAAAAGGAGAGACCGGCACAGGCCTCGGACTTATTCTTTGCAAGGAGTTTGTTGAACGCAATGGAGGTAAAATCCGTGTTGAAAGTGAACCCGGAAAAGGTAGCCGGTTTATTTTTACCCTGCTACTGGCAAATCAGATGCAAGAAGCCTGACCTTTTGGGAATAAAACCCTATTCCTCAATTCACCATACCCTTTTTGCACATTGAAAGAGGCAAATTAACCCCGGGTTTTATCCATTGAAAATAGGATATATTCATATATTTGCATACTTAAATTTATCCAACAGGCGTAAAATGCCGTTCTACGATCCGACAATTTCTTAACACTATTTTAACAAAACAGGTTTTTTGTTGTTATAAGATGGTCAAGTCCGAAACTGCCCTGATCGTTTTAAGGCTATTATATTGATAATTAATGTATGATAAAAAAAATTCTCGTTGCCAATCGCGGCGAAATAGCGGTTCGGATCATGCGATCGTGCCGCGAAATGGGCATTCCCACTGTTGCCGTATTCTCTGATGCCGATCGTTCTTCCATGCATGTGCGTTATGCCGATGAGGCTTACAACATTGGCCCGGCGCCTTCTATTGAAAGCTATCTGAACATTGATAAAATCATCGAAGCGGCTAAAAAATCGAAGGCCGACGCCATACATCCCGGTTATGGGTTCCTGTCGGAAAATGCTTCCTTTTCGGAGCGCTGCAGGCAGGAAGGCATTGAGTTTATCGGTCCCAATCCGGATGCTATTCGCCAGATGGGCGATAAGATTACAGCCCGCAAAACCATGATAGCCGCCGGCGTACCTGTAGTTCCGGGCACAGTCGATAAGATCGTGGACTATAATGAAGCCCTGATAACCATTCGCAAAATCGGCCTTCCGGTAATGATAAAAGCTTCGGCTGGTGGCGGTGGTAAAGGGATGCGCCTGGTTAAGAAGGAAGAAGACATAGAAAGCGCGCTCCGTGGCGCACGATCCGAAGCTATAACAGCTTTCGGCGACGATGCCGTTTATATCGAAAAATATATAGAATCGCCCCACCACATTGAATTCCAGATACTGGCCGACAAACATGGAAATGCCCTCCACCTTTTCGAGCGTGAATGTTCGGTTCAACGCCGTCATCAGAAGGTGGTGGAAGAAACCCCTTCGCCACTGCTTACCCCGGCTGTTCGGGCCGAAATGGGTGCACATGCCGTGGCTGCGGCCAAAGCCTGCAACTATCACGGAGCCGGAACCATTGAGTTTATTGTGGATGACAACCTGAATTATTACTTCCTCGAGATGAACACCCGCCTGCAGGTGGAGCATCCGATCACCGAACGTGTGGTGGGTGTTGACCTGGTGAAGGAGATGATCAACATTGCCAACGGATTAGAACTTCCTTTTAAACAGGAAGACCTGAAACAGAGCGGTCATGCCATCGAGTGCCGTATTTATGCCGAGGACCCTGACAACAACTTTATGCCAAGCCCGGGCACCATTCGTCACATTTCGGAGCCGCTTGGCCTGGGAGTGCGCCACGATGGGTATGTTTACGAGGGCTACACCATCCCCATCTATTACGATCCCATGATCTCCAAACTGATTGTTTGGGCCAAAAACAGGGATGAAGCTGTTGATCGTATGCGGCGTGCCCTGCACGAGTATAAAATTACGGGCGTAAAAACTTCAATCCCTTTCCTGGCCCGCATTATGGAAGCACCTGCTTTCCGCTCAGGCAATTACAACACTCACTTTATTGAGGATAACAATGATTTTCTTTTTAGTCCGCACGAATGCGACGGGGTATGTGAAGACATTGCCCTTATTGCCGCTTTCCTGGAACATAACAGTAAGTTGGAAAAGATAAAATCCACCGACCACTCAACCGGTAAACTTGTTGCCAGTCGCTGGAAAGACCCGCAACGCGTGGCCTATATTTAATTAAATTATTATGGCATTGGAAATTAACATTGACGGGCGGACTGCGCACGTAACAGAGCTGAAACGTGATGGGAACCTGGTTACCGTTCAGGTAGATGATGAAGTGTATGAAATTGATGCACTGAAGGTCGGCGAAGGCATCTACTCTATGATCTATAAGGGCAAATCCTACAACATCGAGATGATCGAAAATGGATCGCCAAAGCATTATACGGTAAACTCCTTTCACAACTCGTACCAGGTTGAGGTAATTGATGCCCAGACCCGTTACCGGATGAACCGCTCAAAAGGCGACTCTTCCGACAGCGGCAACACCATCGTTTCACCGATGCCCGGCAAGGTGGTCAGGATTCCTGTTAAAGTAGGCGAATCGGTTGAAGCCGGTCAAACACTGATCATTGTATCTGCCATGAAGATGGAAAGTGAATTTAAAGCCAAGTCTGCAGGGACTGTTAAATCAATTCATGTGGCTGAAGGCGATACCATTGATGCGAATAAGGTGCTGGTCGTTGTGGAAGAAGGGACGAGGGACGGAGAATAGGGACGAGGGACGGGCGGTTCAATTGAAAGTCCTACATCTAAGTAGGTGACAAGAAGAAAGGGTGACTGAGAGACAAAGAGAAATTTCTAATTTCTAATTTCTAATTTCTAAAGCAAATGAGAAAGTTGAGAATTCAGAGGTGGCTGAGTGTTTTGCGAAATTAATGATGTTTGGAAATTTCAGTATTGTTTTCGCAAAATGTATCGAAGCAACAATGTGATAAGGAGAATAAGAGAAACACCTTTCACCGGAGTGAGGGTGGGAAGAAAAAGTTGAATTGACGAAGAAGAATCAGCTAATTTGTTAATCAGCTAATTTGCCAATCAAAAATCTGCAAACAGAAAACTTAATCTTTAGAATTTACACTTGATTTTATGTCAGATCTGAATGAAATTTACCGCAGGCTTGAAGAGCGCAACCACCAGGCAGAACTGGGTGGCGGGCAGGAACGCATCGACAAGTTGCACCGCACCGGAAGAAAAACCGCCCGTGAGCGCATCGAAATGCTGCTCGATCCGGGAACTTTCGTAGAATTTGACCGCTTTGTGGTGCACCGTGCCCGTGACTTTGATATGGAGAAGACATTGATCTCCGGCGACGGTGTTGTGAGTGGTCATGGCAAAATCGACGGCCGCCTGGTTTACGTTTTTGCCCAGGATTTTACGGTCTTTGGCGGAACACTCAGCCGGGCCAATGCCGATAAGGTAATCAAGATTATGGACCTGGCCCTGAAAATGGGAGCCCCGGTTATCGGTCTCAACGACTCAGGCGGTGCCCGCATCCAGGAAGGCGTGGAAAGTCTGGCTGGTTATGCCGACATTTTCTACCGCAACGTGATGAGCAGTGGCGTGATCCCACAGATATCAGCCATCCTCGGCGCCTGTGCCGGTGGCGCAGTTTACTCACCGGCCATCACAGACTTTATCCTGATGACAAGGGATACAAGCTATATGTTTGTTACAGGGCCGGATGTTATTAAAACCGTTACCCACGAAGAGGTTACCAAAGAGGAACTTGGCGGCGCCATGACCCACAACGCAAAAAGTGGTGTGGCCCACCTGATTGCAGATGACGATGAACAGGCCATGATGATGATACGCGAACTGATGGGCTTCCTGCCCTCGAATAATATGGAAGAGCCGCCAACCATCAAATCGACCGACGACCCCAATCGTGAAGACGAAAAACTGCAGGAGATCGTGCCGTTCGATCCCAACAAGCCCTATGACATGACCGAAATCATCCACAGTGTGGTTGACGATGGCAACTTTATGCAGATTATGTCGCTTTACGCCATGAATATGATCACCGGTTTTGGCCGGTTGAATGGCAAACCGGTTGGCATTGTGGCTAACCAGCCTGCTTTCCTGGCAGGAGTTTTAGACATCAACAGTTCCATAAAAGCGGCCAGATTTGTCCGCTTTTGCGATGCATTTAACATTCCGCTTATCACTTTCGTGGATGTGCCGGGTTTCCTGCCAGGAACTGCGCAGGAGTTTGGCGGCATCATCAAACATGGCGCCAAACTGCTATACGCTTTTGCTGAAGCAACCGTGGCCAAAATAACCGTTATTACCCGCAAGGCATACGGTGGGGCTTACGATGTGATGTCGAGCAAGCACATCGGTGCCGATGTGAACTATGCATGGCCTACCGCGGAAATCGCCGTGATGGGTGCCGAAGGTGCCGTCAACATCATCTTCCGCGACAAGCTGACCGATGAGAGCAAAGCACAGGCAGTAAAGGAATACCGGGAAGTTTTTGCCAGCCCTTATAAAGCCGCCGAGCAGGGCTATATCGATGAGATCATCTACCCGAAACACACCCGCCGAAAACTGATACAGGCGCTGGAAATGTGCAGGAACAAACGAAAGACCAATCCGCCGAGGAAGCATGGGAATATACCCCTCTAGTGATTGACGGTCTGAAAATTTCTAATTTCTAATTTCTAATTGCGGATTGCGGATTGCGGATTGTGGATTGCGGATTGCGGATTGCAGCTACCTGCTTTGTAGAATTCCAAAGGTCTAATGCCAAATTTCCAAAGCCTTTCAACTAAAAATTAGCCCTGTCTTATTTTCTGGTGCGGGCAATCTTGCCTTTACCCAGGTTAGCCCGGAATACACAACAGAAGCCAGGAGTGGGTTCCCCGACAGCAACCTGAACCATAGGCAACCTCCACAAGGTTGATTTTCGGGGTGATTTGGTTACCCCGGTTGTATTTTATTATACCCGGGAATTTATTAAAGTTCCAAACGGAGATTTCAGCAGATCCTGCATAATTCCTTATCCCGCCAGTTATACGGAGGTGGTCCCAAAACCAGTTCAACGCCTCCGCCCAAAATTGTCGGAAGGGTTTAAACCCTCAGCGAGCCACGGAACCCTCTGGCGCTGTAATAGGATTCTGCACCGTTGTGATACACGAAAACATTTCCGTAGCGGAAATCAGCAAAGAGGGCACCACCTGGTTTTCTGATCCCTGAGGGCGTTTTCACCCAACTCGATGTTTTCGTATCGAAATTTCCTCCTGCCGGTTGGCGGGACTGCAACTCCCGGTATTGTTCTTCCGTTAAAAGTTCAATGCCCATGGCAGCGGCCATTTCTACGGCGTTATTTTCCGGTTTATGTTCTTTCCTTGATTCGAGTGCTTCACGATCGTAGCAAATACTTCTGCGGCCTTTAGGACTTTCCGCTGAACAGTCATAAAAAATATATTCGTCCATCTTTTTATCATAACCCACAACATCCGGTTCACCGCCGGTTCTTTCCATTTCGTTGAGCGACCATAGTTTTTTCCCTGAAGGCCCGGGGTCCAGCTTTGCCTGCACATTAGCCCATTCAAGACCTTGATGGCGGTGCATGTTATTCTCAAAACGGGCTTTTAATATCCTGATTAGTTCTTCACGTTGTTCAGGTGACAACTCCTTTTGATTTTCCATTGTCATAGTGAGCTATTCTGATTTGCCTGCAATGTCATTCTGTTGGTTATAGGCCATATTGGGCCAGGCGGTAGTCCTGTCAATGTTTTTAACAATTTGGTAGTATGTTTTGTTGCCTGTTTCGGAGTACTTTCTTTTTAGCGATTAGTTGTTTTGTTTCCTGGCATTGATACATTCCCGTATCTGCAGGATGGGTCCTGGTGTTTTGGTGTACCGCCTGTTACCAGATGGCCTTCTTGTTTGTCATCGTGTCATTCAGCCACATTAATATCTATTTTACTAATTGTCCGAGGCTGGTATTACTTTTCCTGTTGCCAGATATTGTTCAATTTTGACTACTATTTCAATTTTACTGCCTGTGGAAATTACTCCATTGGACCCGGCAAAATGAAATCAATTCAGTTTCAGCCAGTAACAGGTTTTAAAATCATTTAGTAGCAACGTATTGTTGAGATCAGGTCGCATAGTGTTAAAGTGCCATCTTGTTATTAGTTTTTCCCTATTAAGTGTCTTTCAGAATCATGGAGAATTTGTAAACTCAATTAATCTCCCATATTTT
>JBBQIQ010000177.1:0-7777 GCA_038325075.1 Bacteroidales bacterium
CTGCCAATCCTTATTTTGTCAGATTTGCATCGTCTGCATCAACTTCAGTCGTTGCCGATGCCGTGGCTGCCAATGCGACTTTCTTTTCACTCTGGATTGGTAACAATGATGTTCTGGGTTACGCAACCTCGGGTGGTGCCGCAGATGTGATAACCAGCCAACAGTTGTTTGCCGGTGCAGTGAACGGTATTGTGGATGCAATGACTGCAAACGGAGCCAGGGGCTTTATTGCCAATATCCCGGATGTAACCAGTGTGCCTTTCTTTACTACCATTCCTTACAACGGGCTTGTGCTTACTGAGCAGGCCCAGGTTGATGCCCTGAATCAGGCTTATGGAAATGGTTTGTTGGGAATCAATTTTGCATTGGGGCAAAATCCTTTTGTCATTTCCGATCCGACATCGCAAAATGGCCTTGGAATGAGGCAATTGGCTCAGGGAGAACTCGTGCTGCTTACTTTACCACAGGATTCCCTCAGATGTGCCGGTTGGG
This sequence comes from Bacteroidales bacterium, assembly GCA_038325075.1. Taxonomy (GTDB): domain Bacteria; phylum Bacteroidota; class Bacteroidia; order Bacteroidales; family Lentimicrobiaceae; genus Lentimicrobium. The sequence continues at coordinate 493 of JBBQIQ010000177.1, forward strand.
GTAGCCAGAAACCGATTCCGGGCCACTATATTCTGGATGAATCAGAAGTTAATGCCGTGAAAATAGCATCCCAGGCATTCAATCAAACACTATCCGATCTGGCTACAGCCAAGGGACTGGCCTTTGCAGATGCTAACAGTTTTATGGCCAAAGCCAAATCAGGACTTGTCTATGATGGTATCAGGTTCTCGGTTTCTTATGTAACCGGCGGCATTTTCTCGCTCGACGGAATACACCTTAGCCCCCGCGGCAACGCGATCATTGCCAATTATTTTATCGATGCCATTAACAGTAAATATGGTTCCACCGTTCCCCATGTGAACGTTGGTGATTATCCTGGAATCATATTTCCATAGTTAATTTCGGTTTTTGAGGAGCGGCAGATTCGTCTGCCGCTTTTTTTTTGTGACATGGTTAACAATTTTTAACAATAATACCGGCAATTAATCTTTCTCAGGGTACTTTCCAAACCAATGCCTAAAAATGAAATGACTATTTTTGCAACCATCATTCTGCAAGAAATAATAAATGTTAATGATTCAGAGATTTAGTAATTGTTTTAAAAGGGTTTTTACGCTTTCTCTATTTTTCATCTTATCCCAGAATAGCTACAGCCAGGGTTTTGTAATTGATACCACCGAATTTTTCATGTCAGTTGACACAACGCTAAGGGGCGGTCCCTATAGCTTTGATTATGATCAGATTTATGAAGATGAATTAACAGAAGAGGAAGCATCTGATATAGCAGAGCCAGGCGATGTAAGAGAGGGGAATTTTGTACCCGGTGACATCATCTTTGTGCCTTCTGACGTTATCAGCAGTGCCAGATGGGATACATTATACATCAGAACCGGCCGGACTGATTTCTCCAAACTTGAGGAACCCAGGTACATTATATTAAAGAATCCGGATGAGGGGCCGTTTTGCTTTCCTTTTAAAGGAAAACTGATTTCACCATACGGTCCGAGAGGAAGAAGGTTTCATGCCGGGGCAGATATTAAGCTGGAGAATGGCGATTCAGTTCAATCGGTATTTGCAGGAAAGGTGAGGATTGCCCGCGTAATGAGTGGCTATGGTAAAATGGTGGTAGTCAGGCACCACAATGGACTCGAAACGGTTTACGCGCATTTGTCAAAGATTCTGGTAAAAGTTAATCAGGAAGTAAAAGCCGGCGAACCTTTGGGATTAGGGGGGAGAACAGGCCGGGCTTCCACTACCCATCTTCACTTTGAAACCCGCTATATGGGTGAGCATTTTAATCCCAATAAGTTCATTAATTTCGAAAACTTTTGCCTCAGCGAGGATACGCTGGTTATAAACAAAGAGTTTTTTGGAATAAAAGCTGTTTCAAGTCCCGGTTCAACGACCGCTGATAATGCTGCGAAAAGCCACGCTACTTCAACTGTTACAACCAAATATCACACGATTAAATCGGGCGATACATTATATGCTATAGCCTTAAGATACAAAACGACCGTTAGCATAATTACCAGGCTTAACGGGATATCTGCCAAAAAGACCCTTAAAGTGGGATCACGCATCAGGGTGAAATAGTTCCCTTGCCCCCGGACAAGCCTTATGGTATAACTTCCGGATTCAGTCTTTTGTCAGGAATTCCGATCTTATTTATACTTTTACAACTGCAATCAGGTGGGTGGATAATATAGTTCCAACTTTTGCCTGAAGTTAAAAGTTGAGTCTATGAATGTGAAATCAGGGTCGGGCTTAGTGCTATGCGTTTGCTGTTTTTTTTTATTATTCAGCAATGGCTGCTCCTACAAAGGCCATCTTGCAACTCAGAATTTTGCCGGATTGTATAAGCCGGATCAGCAACTAAATGGACTGAGTTATGCTGTTTTTAATGCCAACGATAGTATATCATTTTTATACTACAGATTCCCTGTTGAAAATCTGAAGTTTAAGAAAGTGGCCGGGAAGACTGCGTTTGCTTCCTATAAACTTGATTATAAGGTTTTTGATGGCTATAAAAAAGGAGTACTCATTGATTCAGGGTCAAGAGTTGGAGTGGATTCTGTTTTGTTAACTGGGATGTTCACTGACTCAATTCAGTTGAGAACGGCCACGGGTAGAAATTATATTATCCAGGTGAATTTTTCTGATCTGAATTCCGAATTGACTTTCCCCCGGCTAATTGATCTCCCCAAATTATCTCACGGACTTTCATCAGATTACCTGTTGACCGATGCCTATAACAAGCCCCTGATGCGAAACTGGATCAGCAGAGCTGAAAAAGTCCGTATCAGAACAAGATTTCCGGTAAATGCAGCATTCAATCTGATGCGGTATGATTTCACGGACAAGACTGCTGCAAAATCACCGTATAGCTTTTCGGCTGAAGAAAAAACGGATGAGATTGATTCAGGAAATGAAATAAATATCAACTCTCACGAAAGCCTTACCGAACCGTTTAACCTGGTTGATGAAGGAATATTCTTAAAAGGCCAGTCAAAGGAAAAACTTAAGATATTCAGATTTTATGATGGGTTTCCAAAGATTGGATCAGCGAACACTATGCGTGAATCGCTCAGGTATATCTCAACCGATGAAGAGGTTCTTGAAATGATGTCAATGCCTGCCAAAGCAGCGGTTGATAACTTCTGGATTGGCCTGACCGGAAATTCTGAACGTGCCCTGAGCCAGATAAAAAGGTATTATTCAAGGGTAGAAAGTGCCAATGAATTATTCAGTGTTTCAGGTGAAGGATGGCTGTCGGACAGGGGAATGGTGTATATTGTTTTCGGGCCTCCCAACATCGTTTACCGGAATGCAGAAGTTGAGGAATGGACCTACGGTGAACCCGGAAACACACTTTCTGTGAGATTTTATTTTCACCCTATTCAAAACAGCATTGGAATCGAAGACTATAAACTGCTCCGGCTGGAAGAATACCGGAGACCCTGGCATCTGGCTGTTTCCAACTGGCGCCGATAGCAGCAGAGATAATTTCAGCTAACGCTGGTCGGAAATTACGTTAATTTTGTCCAATCAAAACTGATACTCAAATGCCTGATTTTTCTGCCATATTAACCAAAGAACCATTAGACCGCTCTGATATTGTTCGCTTGCTGAATTCCGGCCCCGAAGAGCGTAATTTGTTATATACCAGGGCTTCTGAAATAAAAGCGCAATACATTGGCAACGTGGTGTATTTCAGGGGATTAATTGAGTTTTCAAATATCTGCGAAAAGGATTGTTTTTATTGTGGCATCCGGAAGAGCAATAAAAACGCAAACCGTTACAATCTTACCGATGATGAGATTCTGGATGCTGCCAGGTTTGCCTGGGAAAGTAACTATGGATCGGTGGTGCTGCAGGGCGGTGAACTCGAAAGCCCGGCCTTTACATCCAGAATAGAACGTCTTGTCAAAGGCATAAAGGAGCTTTCAGGTGGGAGTCTTGGAATAACCTTATCGATAGGTGAACAGCCCCTGGATGTCTATAAAAGATGGTTTGAAGCCGGTGCGCACCGTTACCTTCTTCGTATCGAGTCATCAAACCGCGATCTTTATTACCGCATTCATCCCCACGACAAAACCCATAGTTTCGAGCGGAGGATTCAGGCCCTTCACGACCTGCGGACTGCAGGATTTCAACTGGGGACCGGTGTAATGATCGGTCTGCCTTTTCAAACTAAGGAAGACCTGGCTGATGACCTTCTTTTTATGAAGGAAATGGATATTGATATGTGCGGCATGGGGCCGTATATCGAACATTCGGATACGCCTTTGTGGGAGTTCCGTGATCACTTGCTGCCGCTGGAAGAAAGGTTCAACCTGGCACTTAAAATGATTGCCATTCTCCGCATCCTGATGAAGAATATCAACATAGCTTCAGCTACAGCCTTGCAGGCCATAGATCCCATCGGCAGGGAAAAAGCGCTCAGGATCGGGGCTAATATCATTATGCCCAATATCACTCCCGGCGCTTACCGCAACGATTATAAGCTTTACGAAAATAAGCCATGCACCGATGAAGAGGCCGCCGATTGCAAAAACTGCCTTGAAGCCAGGATTCACATGTCGGGCAATAAAATCGGTTATAACGAATGGGGCGATTCCATGCACTTTAAAGAAAAGCATTGAGATTTCACTTCCTTTTAGAATAAATCTTTCTTCCAGTTCATCTGGTTATATTAACAATATTGCATATAGCGGTTGATAACTGTGCCCAGATATGCTTCGGTAAAATTGATTAAAAAGCTAAATTTGCCTTCTAAAGAACCTCCATGAAGCAATATCACGACCTGCTGAAATATGTCCTGGAAAGGGGCGTTCGCAAAGAAGACCGTACCGGAACCGGAACCATCAGTGTTTTTGGTTATCAGATGCGGTTTAACCTAGAAGAAGGTTTTCCGGCAGTTACGACCAAAAAGTTGCACCTGAGATCAATTATATACGAACTTCTTTGGTTCCTGAAAGGGGATACCAATATTCAATACCTTCACGATAACAAAGTCAGTATCTGGGATGAATGGGCCGATGAAAACGGCAACCTCGGGCCGGTTTACGGGCATCAGTGGCGATCATGGAGCACAGCCGATGGCCGCACCATTGACCAGATCAGTGAAGTTGTGAAAATGATCAAAGAGAAACCCGATTCGCGCCGCCTGATGGTGAGCGCCTGGAACCCGGGTGATGTGGATAAAATGGCGTTGCCGCCCTGTCATGTCATGTTCCAGTTTTATGTTTCCAATGGAAAGCTATCTTGTCAATTATACCAGCGCAGTGCTGATATTTTTCTCGGAGTGCCTTTCAATATCGCATCTTATGCTTTGCTTACCATGATGGTTGCCCAGGTTACAGGACTAAAGGCCGGTGAGTTTATCCATACTTTTGGCGATGCACACATCTATCTTAACCACCTGGATCAGGTCAATCTTCTGCTTAGCCGCGATTTCAGGCCTTTGCCCAGAATGATTATTAATCCTGAAGTGCAAGGCATTTTTGGATTTAGCTACGAAGATTTTGTTCTTGAAGGATACGATCCGCATCCACACATCAAGGCGCCGGTTGCTGTTTAATGAAAGTGAAGAGTGAAGAAAGTGCCATTCGACAAAAAGCTCAGGGACCAGAAAGTGAAAAGTGAAGAAAGTGAAAAAGACTTTTAGTTTTCCTTTTTTTGCTTTCTATTTACTTGAAGCTTTGAACTTTTAACTTTGAGCTTTTCTCTTTGCCAACTGCCAACTAACTTATTGAACCCTTGAACCTTTGAACCTTGTAACTCTGTAACTCTTTAACTCTGTAACCTTTGAACCCTTGAACCTGTCACCGAACCCGACACGTATTTTCAACACATAGACACAATAGAACTTGTCATAGGCACATAGAAATTTGATCTTAATTACTGTACCCGTGAACTCTTGAACATTTGAACCTTTGCTGAGCGAAGCGAAGTCCCGCCTCTTCTGCGGGAAACCTTTGAACTTTGAACTTTGAGCTTTTCTCTTTGCCAACTGCCTGCCCCGCTGGCCAAATGGATCTAACGGATAGCAATTATCTGCCCTGCCTGAGTACCACAGGCAGACAGGCGGTCAGACGGGCTCTTTGCTAACTGCCAACTATTTACTTGTTAATTCCCCTGATACTGAAAACAAATACATCCATAAGTCGGAAAAGCTGAAACAGCGACTTAAAAATCTGAAAGTAAGTTAAATTCTTAATGCTAAACCAATGATCAAAACGCTGTGTCTGGTAGTGCTGGTTTCCATATGCACAATTGCTTTCGCTCAAAGTCCTGAGATAGAGTGGCAAAAATCACTTGGAGGTACCGGAAAAGATGTTCTGCAAAGTATTGAAAAAACCAATGATGGTGGTTTTATTGTTGCAGGTTACAGTAATTCTAACAATGGTGACGTCACAGGTAACCACGGAGAATTTGATTATTGGGTAGCAAAATTAACGAACAATGGTATTATCGTGTGGCAAAAATCACTTGGTGGTTCGGGAGAGGATATTGCAAACAGTGTAATTCAGACTTCTGATGGTGGTTATATTGTATCCGGACAATCTTATTCCGATAATGGAGATATCACAGATAATCACGGAGGTATTGATTACTGGATCGTAAAACTTGATGCATCAGGAAATCTGGTATGGCAGAAATCGTTGGGAGGTTCATCACTTGATTACGGGCGTGAAATTCAGGAAACCATCGATGGTGGATTTATAATGATCGGTTTATCTTTATCAAACAATGGTGATGTTACAGGCAACCATGGAGATTATGATTACTGGGTTGTCAAAATGGATGGTTCCGGAGAGATCGTTTGGCAAAATGCACTGGGTGGTTCATCAGTGGAGCAGGCATTAAGCATTCGGCAGACAACGGATGGCGGTTACGTTATCGCAGGTTCATCAAGGTCAGTTGATGGCGATGTTAACCTTAACCACGGATCTGACGACTGTTGGATCGTAAAACTGGATCCTTCCGGGAATCTGAGTTGGGAGAAGTCTTTTGGTGGATTTAGTGAGGATTTTGCCTACAGCATTCAGCAAACTTCCGAAGGTGGTTATGTTTTTGCCGGTTTTTCATCATCCTGGAATGGTGATATTACAGGTAGTCATGGGGGTAGAGATGTCTGGATTGTTAAAATTGACGTTGTAGGAAACCTGATCTGGCAAAAGTCATTTGGAGGTACACAGAATGATATTGCCATGGATATCAAAAATACGTTGGATGGTAAGTATATAATAACTGGTTATTCCAATTCAATCAATGGCGATGTAACTGAAAATAATGGTGAAGAAGATTTCTGGGTAATAAAAATTGATACTTCGGGAAATATTATCTGGCAGAAAAGCTTTGGAGGGAGTGGCAGTGATCAGGCCTTTTGTCTCGAACAGGCTCCGGATGGTGGTTTTATCCTGGCAGGTGGCTCCGGTTCCAATGATGGAAATGTATCCGGAAATCACGGCAATAAGGATGGTTGGTTGCTGAAATTACTTCCGGAAAGTTTATCCTCTGCCGGTGTTGAATTGACTGACCATTACTTTTTTTACCCGAATCCGGGCAGCAGTTTTATCACGATACAGAATAAGAACAGCCTGTTAACTGGCTTTAATTATAAAATCATGGATACTCAGGGCAGAACAGTGAAAGAAGGGAGCTCCGTATTTAACGAAAGAATTCAAGTGGAATCACTGAAAACAGGTTATTATTTTTTAAAGATCATTACAGGCAATAATGGGACCAGTGTGTTGAAGTTTCTGAAGAACTGACTATTCTGTGGCACTGTTGTCAGTAATTAATATGTGATCAATAAATT
>JBBQIQ010000178.1:0-7568 GCA_038325075.1 Bacteroidales bacterium
GAGATCCGTGACAGATTTTATCGTGAAATGAATAATTCTTTGTTTAATCAAAAGGAATATAAAAAGCCAAAAGTTAAATCATTGGTCATACATGCAGCCGAAGACCCCATTCCCTTATGGACTGCAGAACAATGGGCGAATATCCTTGATGCAAGATTGGAAGTAATAAGTAAAAGCAATCATTTCCCATTTGTTGAAAAACCTGATGAAGTAGTTTATTTAATAAATGTGTTTTTAAATAGTAAAAAGGTCAGCAATTAAAAAAGGCATATTTAAATACTTTGATAATTAAGAATACGCAACTGAGATGTGCCAGACCTACTAAAGTGGCTTTTAACAAGGATGTCTACCTTGAAGATTTACTAAAAAAGCTGTGAATAATTACTGAAACGATAAAATGCTGGAATATAAAACTAACCCCAATAAATATATTTAAATGAAATATTTTGGTTAAATAAACCAATTGCTACCCATATACAAGAAGTCTGAATAAATTAAAGCACGAACGCACAACACGCGGGATAAAAAATTGCCGGGACAGTAGGTTATTCAAGGGTTGTAGCCCGCTTCAACTTTTATGTAACTTGACAGAAAATAGCCCGCAACTGGCAACATTTCATACCGCCGACCGTTAGGTGTCATTCTAAGTGCGACACGAAGTTGCACGGATAACTGTTAAACGTTCTTTAACAGATAGATTTAACCTCATGTTCCATCATGAGTAGCCTACCGGCACATGCGTCACTGGCAACGGTGGGGTGTGAAGTTGCCGGGAAAAGGTTCCCTAACGGAAAGCAACATTCCGGAAGGTGCCGGCTTGTTTATGAAGAATGGTTCTATAGCGCTTTTTGAATTTGAGAATATTAATAATCAAATTTCAATAGCTGATGAAAAGCATTATAGACTTTCAAGTCCTAATGAATTAACTACTGAAGAATTGGAAATATATAAATCAAGAACAATCTAAAAAAAACGGCGTCTGATCGGAACGACCCAGCCCCGAAAAAGCGGAACAGGAATGAAGTCCCGGTTGAACGAAATCCTGGGTGAAGCAGTTTGGTTATGGACTTTGCATTGGGTTTTTACGGTTCCCTGGCTTAGGGTTTGGGTTTCTGATTATGGTATTTTACTACTTACCAGGTCATATTCGGTTTACTCACTTCTCATTTTTAAATAGGGTGTTCGAGAGCTCACTTTGTAGGATTCTGTTCGTCAGTACGGACTTTTGTTTGCTTCCTTCAGTGCATTCCTCACGGAAAACCACTTGTCTCCTTGTCCTATTTACTGTCCATTTTCTTTTTCCATTTCTCTCTGTCTCTAAGTCTCCAAGTCTCCAAGTCTCTAAGTCCCTTAGTCTCTATGTCAGAGGATCAACCCAATCACCTCCATCCTTTATCAATTGTATCAGCAATTCTACTGCTTCTGCTTCAGGAATTCCCCGCCTGATGGGTTCTTTCCCTTTATAGAGTGTTACTTTCCCATTGCCGGCTCCTACATAACCGTAATCAGCATCGGCCATTTCGCCCGGTCCGTTTACAATACAGCCCATTACACCTATTTTTAGTCCTTTCAGGTGGCCTGTGCGGAATTTTACCTGTTGAAGTGCTTCCTGAATATTGAACATTGTGCGGCCGCAGGATGGGCAGGCAATAAATTCTGTCCGGGTCATCCGCATTCGTGTTGCCTGCAGCAAGCCAAAACCGATGCTGATTACTTCTGCATCGCTTATCCCGTCTGGCTCAATGCAAAGGCCATTTCCAAATCCTTCAATCAGCAGGTTCCCGGGGTTCAGACTGTTCTCTATCAGAAGGTCCTCCCCGTTGTCATTATTCACCGGGCTTTTCATGATCACTGGATTCCTTAGTCCATTTACCCGCATTTTTTCAATCAGTTGTCTTGATGAAGAGGATGATGCTGCCGTCAGGATTAAGATATCCGGATTATTCTTAATATTCTCAATAAGTTCAGGCAATGAATGTAAAATCAGATCATCCCCAATTATTATCCATACCGGATTAGCACCTTTCATTTTAATTGCTTCCGGCTGAGCCTTATGGTGGGGTAGTTGATTAAGTTCCCCATTCTCACCGGCAAGGAATAGTTGGTCCCCTTTCTTCAAAATCAACACCGGCAGGTTCTTTCCTCCTATCAGTCCTGATGCTTCGGAAAGGATATTCTTCTCCCTGATTTCGCTTTCAATTAACAAATCAGGCCTGATGATTCGCACTACCCGGCCATCAGTTCCTGTTTGCTGAAACCTGCTGCAAATTGCTTTGGCCACCGGCAATTCCAATTCAGGTTCTTCTGTTAAGGAAACCCTGATAGTATCGCCAATACCCCTGGCTAACAAAGCACCAATACCTGCAACAGATTTTAAGCGGCCGTCTTCACCGTCACCGGCTTCAGTCACCCCAAGATGCAACGGAAAATTCAAACCTTCGGTCATAAGCCTATCGGCCAGCATCAGGTAAGCGCTGACCATAATCCTTACATTGCTCGATTTCATCGAAAGGACGAGGTTGTGGAATCCCTGGTCGCTGCATATCCGGGTAAACTCAAGCGCCGACTGAACCATGCCTTCCGGGGTATCGCCATAGCGGTTTACAATTCGCTGGCTGAGCGATCCGTGGTTTGTGCCAATGCGGATGGCAGTGCCGTTTTCACGACAGATTTTAAGCAATGGCGCTAATCTTTCGGCTGTTCGCTCAAGTTCAAATCTGTATTCTGTATCGCTGTATTCGATTTTGGCGGGGGCGTTTCGGTCAATATAATTACCCGGATTAATGCGGACTTTGTCCACAATCCGGGCTGCCAGTTCTGCGGCTGCAGGGTTGAAATGGATATCGGCTATCAGGGGGACCTGAACCCCCCGTTTTTTCAATTCATTTTTAATTACCTGCAGATGAGAAGCTTCCTTTAAACCCGGCGCTGCAATGCGCACCATTTCACATCCGGCTTCTACCATCCTGATCGATTGTTCCACCGTTGCAGTGGTATCAAGGGTATTGGTACTGGTCATCGACTGCAGCCGGATGGGATAACTGCCCCCGAGAAGCAGGCTGCCGATTGAAACAACTTTTGAATTGTATCTCATGAAAACTGAGGTTGACAGGTTGAAATAATCACAAAAGTAAGCTGTTTGTGCGAAAGCATGGTTATACTTTCCTGATTGTGAAAGCGATAATATACGAGAGAATTTTTGAATTTGGTTATGAAGCATGAATTATGTCTGTACTCAGAATCCGTTCCGTATGTATGCTGCCAAATGACAAATTCCCAGGATCTAAACAATTGGGCTAAAGCCTTCAACTTACTGGTTAACAATAGAATCAAATCTGAAGATCAGGGCTGATGAAATGCTGAAGTTTGTCTGGTGCGAAATTTTGATGCCAAATCTCAGGACAAAATTGCGTACTTTTGCATTCTATATTTCAGACTTTTTACTTTTTACTTTTTACTTCATCTTCAATGTCCCCGACCCTCTTCCCCGTTAAATTTCAGTTTTGCAGCCTTTCGAGCGGTAGCAGTGGCAATTGCTATTTTATAGGGAGCAACTGCGAGGGAATCCTGGTTGATGCCGGAATCAGCGCCCGCCGCATCAGGAAGATACTTGAAGAAATAGGGGTCGGGCTGCCGCTGATCCGTGGAATTTTCATTACCCACAATCATATTGACCACATCAGTGCACTGACCATTTTAACCAAAAAGTTCAAAATCCCTGTTTATTGTACCGAAGGTACCTGGAAAGGGATTTTGCGAAACCGTGCAACCTTCGACCTGGACCAGTCAATGTTTCGGGCGATTAATACGGCTGAACCGGTTCGGATTGCCGGGCTGACCGTTGATGCTTTCCCGGTTTCGCACGATGCCCACGAAGCTGTCGGGTATCACATCGCGAATTCAGCGAAAAGCATAACCATAGCAACTGATCTGGGCATAATCGGCGATCAGGCAGCTCACTATCTCCGCAAAGCCGATGTAATGGTAATTGAATCAAATTACGATGAAGTGATGTTGCTCACAGGGCGCTATCCCGAACAACTGAAACAACGGGTTCACGGTTCGCTGGGGCACATGTGCAATGCGCATACGGCTGACTTTATCGCCAGTAATTATCATCCGGGGGTATCCCATATTCTGCTCTGCCATCTCAGCGCTGAGAACAACACACCAGATACGGCACTGTCAACACTTGCCCAAACACTATCAGGAAGAAGCATTCAACTTCATCCGGATTTAATCGTGAACGCACTGCCCCGTGGCTCCAGATCGGAATTATATGTTCTGGAAAGCTGATATTAATGAGGTAATTCTGCTCCTCTCTTGTGAAAAACCAGGCAGATATAAACGAAATTATTCCCTGTAAATTTGGATTATAATAAAATTGAATCAGGGTTCCCATATTCATTAATTCAGATAATGAAAGTACACTTGACGATTTTTGAAAAGATAGCCTCTTACCAAAGGGAAAAGAAATTGCGACCGGTAACCGATGCCTTGCTGGCGGCGATTATAACCTATGGGTTTCACCTGCTTTACCGCCATTTTTCGGTTGAAATCAATTCGGTGCCGGTTATCAAAGCGGCCACCATCTGGCTTACCGACCTGGTTTACCATCAGAGCCTTTGGATTAACCGCACTTTGCTTGGGCTCAGTGTAACTACATCTGAAAATAACACTATGATTTTCAGCAATGGTAACCGGATGTGGATAAACGGTTCTTGTTCAGGGCTGAAACTCATATTCCAGGTAACTGTCTTGTTTCTTTTATTTCCCGGGCCCTGGAAACACAAATTGTGGTTTATACCCCTGGGATGGGTATTGATGCACCTTTCCAACCTCTTCAGGATTGTTTCGCTTTCAATCGTTTCGCTGTGGAAACACGAATACTGGGAATTCAGTCACGACTGGATACTACGTCCATTCTTCTACCTGGTAATCTTTGCTATGTGGGTATGGTGGGTAGAAAGGTTCAGGAAAGTGAAGGCGGAGAGGGTGGAGAAGTGAGAGGTGAGTGAAGAAAGTGAAGAAACTGATGCTCCGACCTGGTTCTAAGAAAGCCTGCCTTTGTGCCAGTCAGACAGGCTCCCCAACCATCGCCTGCCTGTTTGCTTGGTGGCAACCATTCAGAAAGGCTCAGTAAATATGCCCCTGCTCTTAATAAAGTTTTTTTTGAGCAGCTTACTGGAATTTTTCTTCTTTAGATTATCCGATCAAATCTTTACCTTCGGGCTTTCATTTAAACTGAAAGGTATGACAGCCCATCCTGATTATTTTAGATCAACTTTACTGGTGTGTGTTTATTTACTTTCCTGTAATTTCCTGGTGGTAAATGCGCAGAGTGCCGACTCGACGAAAATCAGCAAGCCGCCGGTTTCGGAGAAGGCCAAAACCGGATTGAGCTTCGGGGCCCTCCCGGCAGTTGCATTCGATTCTGATCTGGGCTTTCAGTATGGGCTGTTGGGAAACCTTTTCCAATACGGCGATGGAAGCACCTATCCCGATTACCGCTGGTCGTTGTATGCCGAATGGTCGCGCACAACCAAAGGCAGTGGCATCAACCAGTTGTTTTTTGATTCGAAGTATCTGCTGCCCCATCAGATCAGGATAACTGCCGATTTCAGTTTTCTGACCGAGAGGGCCCTGGACTTTTATGGGTTTAATGGCTACGAAGCTGTTTACAATCCCGCACTTGAAGATGATGCTAATGCTGACTATCTTTCGCGGGTTTACTATCGTCACGAAAGGAAACTGGCCAGAATTACCCTTGATTTTCAGGGGAAGATTAACGAATTGCCTCTCCGGTGGCTGGTTGGCTATGGTTATTTCAACAGCCGCGTTGGCTCGGTTGACATCGACAGGCTGAACAAAGGTTTGGATGAAAAGGACAAACTTCCCGACGTTGACGGGCTATACGACCAATATGTCAGTTGGGGCATCATTCCAGAAGAGGAAGCTGACGGCGGCACACACCACTTTATTAAAACAGGCCTTGTTTACGATACCCGCGACAATGAGGCCAATCCGAACAAGGGATTATGGTCGGAAGTGGTGGTGATGACTGCACCCCGTTTTCTTGGAAATACTGAAACGGCCTATACAAAACTGGCCATTACCCACCGGCAGTATTTCACACTTAGCAAAGACAAGCTGACTTTTGCTTACCGCCTGGGCTGGCAGGGCACCATTGACGGGCATGTGCCGTTTTACATGCAGCCTTATATGGTGAATACTTTTACCAGAACCACCAAGAATGATGGATTGGGTGGCGCCAGATCGCTCAGGGGCATATTGCGCAACCGCATTGTTGGTGATGCTTTCACGTATGGTAATTTTGAGTTTCGCTATAAATTCTGGAAATTCTACCGTTGGAAACAAAATTTCTACTTCTCCCTGAATGCCTTCAGCGATGCAGGGTTTATAACCAGAGTCGCATTTGTGGACAAGGGATTGGCACCCGAAGAAGAATACTATAATTACTTCACCAACGATTCTCCGGGGTTTCATGCTTCCTACGGAGGGGGCCTTCGCATTGCCATGAACCAGAATTTTATACTGGCTGTAGATTATGGCCTGGCCGGCGACAAGCGCGATGGCGACAGCGGCCTCTATATCAATCTCGGGTTTTTGTTTTAGCTCAGGGCTCAGGGCTCAGAGCGCAGGGCTCAGGGCACAGGGCACAGGGCATGGGGCACAGGGCACAGGGCATGGGGCACAGGGCATCCGAAATCAAAAATCCGAAATCCGAAATTGGTTAATGGTTATTGGCAAAAGGCAGTTTGCAGTTGGCAAAAAGCAGTTGGCAAAAAGAAGTAGGCAAATTCGAAATCCGAAATTCGAAATCCGAAATTGATTATAGTTACCTTTTATTTTGCAACTATCTCACTGGCAGTACATTAGAAATTAGAAATTTTTCTCTATCTCTCATTCAAAAACCAGGTTATTGCTTGCTTATTTTCACAGTCCTGCTATAGGTCGGACGGTTTATCCGGAGCAAGTAGTTGCCTTTCTGCAATCCGTTGATTGGCAAAGTGTAATGATTTGAACCACTGCTGATCAAAAGATTATCTTCCCTTACCAGCTCCTTGCCAGTCAAATCAGTTAGAGAAAAACTAACCTTACCCGTCAACATCGTGTTTATCCCAATGTTCAGATTGTCACCTGCCGGGTTGGGGAATATCCGGATATCATCCGTTTCGGCTGAAATAACATCCACACTGGTATTCACGGTAACCGTAAAACTAACGGGAATCTCGATTTCGGGCTGATCAGGATCATTTGATAAAATGGTGATCAGGCCGGTATATGCTCCAAGTGCCATTTCGGTTGCATCACAGGTGACCACTATTTCCTGCATATTGTTTGGGGCGACCGAACCTTCAGTATTGTCCACACTCAGCCAGTTGCCGGTTTCGGTGGAGCGGACAAATTTAACCACCACATTGGTGGCCTGATGCCCGCCATCGCCATAAGTATCTTGCAGCCAGATTTTCCAGTTTCCTTGTAATGATTCCCCTGAAAAATAATTATTAATCAGTGAGTAGTTGCCATCTTCCTGCCCCGAGGCA
>JBBQIQ010000179.1:0-7547 GCA_038325075.1 Bacteroidales bacterium
GCCTGGGCGACACTCAAAGATGAAGCTCAAAGTAAAAAGTATAAAGTAAAAAGTAAGACTGTAAATGAGCGTAAATATCCCCTTCGCCTCTCAAAAAAACTACCCTTAGCGTCCTCGCGGTCGCAAGTTCGCCTCTCTAAAAAAACTACCCTTAGCGTCTTCGCTAAGGGCAACTTGTACTTCTCAAACTTCTATTTGCCCCTGATAGCAAACGTTCCCCAATCCGCAATTCCTTAGCAGACGTAAATCGCCTTACCCCGCCTCTCTAAAAAAACTACCCTTAGCGTCCTCGCAAAGGGCTACTTGTACTTCTCAAACATCTATTCGCCCCTGTTAGCAAACGTTCCCCAATCCGCACTTCCTTAACAGACGCTAATCAGCTTAACCTTAAAGCATTTGGGAGTTTTCCTTCGCCTCTCTATAAAAACTACCCTTAGCGTCCTCGCTAAGGGCTACTCGTACTTCTCAAACATCCTGTTAGGTCATTATTCTGTAGGTGTTTCCCGGTCCCCTTGTCCAAATTACAACTGCGGGCCCGCAGCAACCAATCGTTTGCCTTCGTCGTTATCGGTGTATTTTTCGAAGTTTGCAATAAACCGCTGTGCCAGATCTTTGGCTTTTTCATCCCATACTGCGGCAGTAGGGTATGTATCCCGGGGATCAAGCACCTCAGGATTTACGCCATGAAGCTGGGTTGGTACTTCGAGATTAAAGTAAGGAATCATTTTGGTGGGTGCATGGTCGATGGAACCATCAAGGATCGCATCAATGATTGCCCGCGTATCTTTGATGGAAATACGTTTTCCGGTACCATTCCAACCTGTGTTGACCAGATAGGCTTTGGCTCCGGCTTTTTCCATACGTTTTACCAGCTCAATGCCGTATTTCGTTGGGTGCAGGGTAAGGAACGCATTGCCGAAACAGGCAGAAAAAGTTGGTTGCGGTGAGGTAACTCCCCGTTCGGTACCAGCCAGTTTGGCTGTAAAACCTGAAAGGAAGTGGTATTTTGTCTGCTCATCGGTTAGTTTAGATACCGGAGGCAATACACCGAATGCATCAGCGGTCAGGAAGATAACTTTTGTTGCATGTCCTCCTTTTGAAACGGGTTTTACGATGTTATCGATGTGATAAATCGGATAGGAAACGCGTGTATTCTCGGTTTTGGACGCATCAACAAAGTCGATGGTGCCGTCGTGACGAACCACCAGGTTCTCAAGCAGCGCATCCCTGCGGATGGCGTGGTAGATATCGGGTTCATTTTCTTTACTCAGGTTGATGCATTTTGCATAACACCCACCCTCGAAGTTAAACACACCATCATCGTCCCATCCATGTTCGTCATCCCCGATCAGGGCGCGTTTTGGATCGGCTGAAAGGGTGGTTTTTCCTGTTCCCGAAAGGCCGAAGAAAATAGCGACATCGCCCTCTTTGCCCATATTGGCAGAACAATGCATCGCTGCAATACCCTTTAGCGGAAGATAGTAATTCATCATGGAGAAAATGCCTTTCTTCATTTCGCCGCCGTACCAGGAGCCTCCAATTACCTGCATGCGTTCGGTAAGGTTGAAGGCAACAAAGTTTTCTGAATTCAAACCCTGCTCTTTCCAGTTTGGATTGATGGCTTTTGATCCGTTAATCAACACAAAATCAGGTTTGAAGGTCTTGCGCTCCTCATCTGATGGACGGATAAACATATTTTTTACAAAATGGGCCTGCCAGGCAACTTCCATGATAAACCTCACACTCAATCTTGAATCGGGGTTGGCACCTGCGTAAGCATCAACCACATAAAGCTTTTTGCCAGATAACTGTTTGACAACAACCTGTTTCAAATGATCCCAGATTTCGGGAGTGATGGGTTTGTTATCATTCTTGCCAATGGTTGACCACCAAACAGTGTTTTCACTGACAACATCGCGAACGATGTATTTATCTTTCGGAGACCGACCCGTGAATACACCCGTATCAACTGAAACAGCCCCGGTAGTGGTGAGCACACCACGCTCGAAACCTTCGAGGTTGGGATTCATTTCATGATCAAATAATTCCTCAAAAGAGGGGTTGTAATAAATCTCCTCAACATTGGTGATTCCGTAGTGCGAAAGATCAATGGTGTTGCCTTTAACGTTTAAAACGCCGTGTGATTGATTTGTCATTTTGCAAAGAATTTTTGATGAAGGTCAGTTATAATTATTAATCTATCTATGATTGAGTTTGCCTATATGGCTGATGCAAACGATTGCAAATATAAAAATTTAATGAAATAAGGCGGTTTAAAAATAAAAAGAGGCAGTTTATTTTATACTGCCTCTTTTTATTTCACATCAGCGAAGGAATTATTTTTTCTTTTTGGAAACTTTCTTGCCTTTTCCTTCTTCTTTCTTAACCTTTTTGGCTTTATGTTCTTCCTTCTTTCCTTTGGCGGCGGCAGCTTCTTCTTTGATTACAGCCTGTGCAGCAGCCAAACGGGCGATGGGAACGCGGTAAGGAGAGCAACTTACGTAGTTCATTCCAACAGTATGGCAGAATTCAACCGATGAAGGTTCGCCACCATGCTCTCCGCAGATGCCTACTTTAAGGTTGGGGCGGGTACTACGTCCACGTTCAATGCCCATTTTAACGAGTTGTCCGACGCCTTCCTGATCAAGAACCTGGAAAGGATCGTGTTTCAGAATGCCTTTGTCAAGATAAACAGGCAGGAATTTGCCTGCATCGTCCCTTGAGTAACCGAAGGTCATCTGGGTAAGGTCGTTGGTTCCGAATGAGAAGAATTCGGCCGATTCTGCAATGCGGTCAGCAATCAGCGCAGCCCTTGGGATTTCGATCATGGTACCGCAGAGGTATTCGATCTTATCTTTTCGCTCAGCAAAAACCTTATCAGCAGTTTCACGAACGATTTTTTCCTGCATTTTCATCTCCTCAAGGGTTCCGGTAAGCGGAATCATAATCTCGGGAATGGCCTTGATGCCTTTTTTCTTCAGGTTCAATGCGGCTTCGATGATGGCACGAGCCTGCATTTCCGAAATTTCGGGATAGGTGTTACCCAAACGACAGCCACGGTGGCCAAGCATCGGGTTGAATTCGGCCAGGTCATGAACTTTTTGCTTCACGGCTTCAACCGAAATTCCCATTTGTTTGGCCATTTCTTTCTGGTTGGCTTCTTCGTGGGGAACAAACTCATGCAAAGGCGGATCGAGGAAACGGATGGTAACCGGAAGATCCTGCATGGCTTCGAAAATGCCTTCAAAATCAGAACGCTGGATCGGAAGAAGTTTTTCAAGTGCTTTGCGTCGTCCGGCTTCATCATCGGATAGGATCATCTCACGCATGGCTTTGATGCGGTCGCCTTCGAAGAACATGTGCTCGGTGCGGCAGAGGCCAATACCTTTAGCACCAAAGTTGCGGGCTACTACCGAGTCGTGCGGAGTGTCAGCGTTGGTTCTGACAAGCAACCGTGCAAATTTATCGGTCAGTTTCATCAACTTGCCAAAATCGCCACTGAGTTCAGGGTCTTTGGTTGTGATCTTGCCTTCGTAAACTTCACCGGTGCTTCCGTTGAGTGAAATCCAGTCGCCTTCTTTGTGTTTTACACCGTCAATGGTAAGTGTGCGGGCTTTGTAGTCAATTTTAAGTGATCCGGCACCCGAAATGCAGCATTTACCCATTCCACGGGCAACAACAGCAGCATGTGAAGTCATACCACCACGGGCGGTGAGGATGCCTTCAGCCACATTCATTCCTTTAAGGTCTTCAGGAGAAGTTTCAATACGAACCAGTACAACTTTGTGTCCTTTTTCAACCCATTTTTCAGCTTCATCGGCATGGAAAACAATCTGACCGGTAGCACCACCCGGTGATGCGGGCAATCCTTTGGCCAGAATTTTTGCTTTCTTAACGGAGATGGGGTCAAATACCGGGTGGAGAAGTTCGTCCAGCCTGGCAGGCTCGCAGCGGAGAATAGCCTCTTTTTCGGTAACAATGCCTTGTTTCAGCATATCCATGGCAATTTTCACCATGGCAGCACCGGTACGCTTTCCGTTACGGGTCTGTAGCATCCACAATTTACCATCCTGCATGGTGAACTCAAGGTCCTGCATATCGCGGTAATGGTCTTCAAGTTTTTGCTGTGTTTCCAACAGTTCTTTATAAATAGCCGGCATTGCTTCTTCCAGTGAAGGATAATTGGCAGCGCGGTCTTTTTCAGTTACGTTTGCAAGTTTTGCCCAACGCTTTGATCCTTCTTTGGTGATTTGCTGTGGTGTACGGATACCGGCAACCACATCTTCACCCTGTGCATTGATAAGATATTCACCATTGAAAAGGTCTTCGCCGGTACCGGCATCGCGGGTAAAGGCAACACCGGTTCCTGAGTTGAGGCCCATGTTACCGAATACCATTGCCTGTACATTAACGGCGGTTCCCCATTCGGCTGGAATGTTGTTAAGCTTGCGATAATAGATAGCGCGTTCGTTCATCCAGCTATCGAATACGGCCATAACCGATCCCCAGAGTTGTTCCCATGGATCGGTCGGAAAATCATGGCCGGTAACTTTCTTAACCGCTTTTTTGAAACGTTTTACCAGTTCTTTAAGGTCGGCAACGGTAAATTCGGTGTCTAATTCAATGCCTTTCTCTTCCTTCATGTGTTCCATGATTTCTTCGAAAGGGTCAATATCTTCTTTGGAAGCAGGTTTCATTCCGAGAACCACATCGCCAAACATCTGCACAAAGCGGCGGTATGAGTCCCATGCGAAGCGTTCGTTTCCGGATTTTTTAGCGATTCCTTCAACAGCTTCATCATTCAGACCAAGGTTTAACACGGTGTCCATCATGCCGGGCATTGAAGCGCGGGCACCTGAGCGTACAGAAAGCAAGAGCGGATTCTTTTTGTCGCCGAATTTGACGCCCATAATTTTCTCAACATATTTTACAGCGGCTTCCACCTCGTGGCGGATCATCTCAATTGCCTTTTCCCGGCCGAGTTTGTTGTAGTCGGTACATACTTCGGTGGTGATGGTGAATCCCGGAGGTACCGGAACCCCGATAAGGTTCATTTCAGCAAGGTTGGCACCTTTACCGCCGAGCAGGTTTTTCATACTGGCATCACCTTCGGCCTTCTTATCGCCGAATGTGTAAACCGATTTTCTGGTCTTTTCTTTTCCCATTTTACTTAGGTTTTATCTGATTTAAATTAGTGATAATCTGGTTAGAATCATGCAGGTTTGCCCTGCCTGAATGAGGGCGCAAAGGTACAAAAAAATATTTTTCGGAATCGGTAAAATTAGAATTCTACTGCAGGGTTGTCTGCTGCTGATAATTTGTCTGTTTAGATTATATTTCTATTAGCCCGTAAATACATTGCCAGATGATATAATGTACCGTTCTGTAAATCAACATCTGCTATGCATCAAATTCAGAAGTTAAAGTGCCGCCTTTATTGCTACCCGGAGCATTGAAGTTAAGGCGACTGAACTATTTTGAAACAAGGGATTTTGGTATCTTTGTTAAATTCAAAAATTACCTGGAAATGAATAAAGAAAATCCTGATATACGGTGGCAACAAAGGTTCATCAATTTCAATAAAAAGTTCAATCAACTGGCTCGCTTTATTTTAAAGGAAAATCTGAATGAAATGGAGACACAGGGCTTGATTAAGGCATTTGAATATACCTATGAATTAAGTTGGAAAACATTACAGGATTTGCTAGCAGACAAAGGGTATGTCGATATAGCAGGGCCACGACCGGTAATTGAACAATGTATTCAGGATGGAACCATAGCTGATGGGAGAGCCTGGATGGGAATGCATAAGAGCAGAAATATGACTACACACACTTATGATGAAGAAACTGCGGCTGAGATTGTTAAAGAAATCAAAACGGTTTATTTTCAACTCTTTAAAAATCTTAAAATCAAACTGGATGAAATAATGAGTGAAAATAAATTATAACGATAATGGTTAATAATCAAAAATATGGAATAGAAGTTAGTGATATTGAAGGTATTCTATCAATCTTTAAGGGCAATGTCAGAATAAGCAGAATAATTTTATTCGGATCAAGGGCTAAAGGTATCTTTACAGAAAGGTCTGATGTTGATATTGCTATATCGGGCGATAATTTAGGTTTAAAGGATGTGATCGGTGCTTCTATCGAAATAGATCAATTGTATCTGCCTTATAAAGTGGATATTATAATTTTCGACAGAATAAAGGAGGATGCATTAATTGGGCATATTAACAGGGTAGGCATTGTTTTATTCGAGAAAAAAAAGCCAGAGTACAATACTCTGGCTTAATCACATTTTTATTTTCACATCAATGGCGATAGCCCCCGATATACTCATCCAGTTCCTCAATGGTTGATTCAAAAGTGAATGCATCGTTGAGCCGGTAATAGTTACCGATATCATAAGTATATCCGTATGCATATTTGGCCAGTTCAAGCCGGGTATCCTCAAAGCTGAACAGCAGCATAATTTCCTTTACCTGATCGCTCAGGAGGCAATTTGACGCTATTACCTGTTTGGCGATGGTTAGTCGTGTATCGTCGAACGATTTGCTTGCGATGGATTGCTTAACGCTTTGGAAATCGCCGGGTTGCATGGGGTACGGGCATCCTACCGGTCCGTTGTAGCCAGGCAGCACATAGGTCTGTTGAACCTGTTGTGACGGTTCCGGCTGGTAACCGCCGGTTGTTGTTGTGGTTGAGTAAGAAGTGGTAGTTTGTGTGGTGGTAACCTGTGAACCATTGGCTACCCCGGCTCCGTTAACATTTACGTTGAAGTTGACACCCAGTTCAGGATCGTTGACATTGATGCCCATCGAAACATTCCCCTGCTGAGGTTCAGCATAAGTCTCAGTAACTGTGGTGGTTGTTTGGGTAACCGTTGCCGGGGCCTGTGTGGTATATACAACTAACTGTTGTCCGGGAGCCGGTGGCAGTGCCTGGGCAATGGGCACTTCGCTCATCCAACGCACGACATACTCGTTCTTATTGTTTTTCCTGATTACCACCGTCGTTTCAAATCCCTGATTTAACATCAGGTTTTTATCCACGAAACCTAAGGCAGGATCTTCAAAAATAACCTTCAGCTTGTAATTCGGGGCAACCAGGTCAGTGACTTTAACATTGGTCTCAGGTGTGGGGTTTTGCCTGATTCCGTTCAGAATAACGGTAAACCGTTCGCCCTGTTCCGTGAAGAATACCAGGTTGGTTTTGAGTTGTGCGAAACTGCTTAATTGCGCCAATGCTAAAATTATAAGCAGCATGGGTAGTCTTTTCTTCATGTTGTTTTGTTTTGGTTTAATAGTCAGTTTTTATTTGATGGTTGTCAAGCTGAAACAGGCTCATTCACTGCCCTGATTCAGACAAAAATTGTGCTCTGTAGCAAGTTTAATCCCGGAAATGCCTTTTTGTAACTGATCGGTTTTGAATTTCAAATATAATACCATTGTAAAAGAGCGATAACAAAAGGATGAAATTTGGAATTATTCTAAATTTCAGGGTTTTTTAAATTGCTGATTATCAAAATTCCACCTTTTCAAT
>JBBQIQ010000180.1:0-7502 GCA_038325075.1 Bacteroidales bacterium
GGAACGTGGTTTTGTACAGGGTAAAATTCAACAATTGCAGGACGAAATCAAGACCTGGGAAAACAACATTGGTTTTTTTGCCAAATCGAAAACAGCCAACCTGTTGAAACAGGAATTCGAAAAAAAGATAGACAAAGCCAAGGAAGAGCTTCAATTGCTGGAAGCAAAAATGAAGATGCTTCGTGAAACCAACCAATAGCCAAATGCCGCCGGAAATTCCGGCGGTTTTTGTTTTAACCCGATTCTTTTCTTTTCGTATCTTAGCTTCATGGCTGGAAATACATTCGGACATCTGCTCCGGCTCACATCCTTTGGTGAATCGCACGGCCCTATGATTGGGGGCGTACTCGATGGTTTCCCTTCGGGGCTCAATATTGATTTTAATAAGGTCAGACTGGCCATGCAACGCCGGAAGCCGGGTAGTGGTGAATTTCAGACACAACGGTCCGAGGAGGATATTCCCGAATTCGTTTCCGGAATCTACGAGGGGAAATCAACGGGCGCCCCGATTGCATTTCTCATCCCCAACCACGATCAGCGACCGGCCGATTATCAGGAACTGGAAAAATTCTATCGCCCTTCGCACGCCGGATTTGCCTGGGATGCGAAATTTGGATTGCATGATCCGAGGGGGGGCGGAAGGTCGTCGGCCCGTGAAACAGCCGTAAGGGTGGCTGCCGGAGCGCTTGCGATGCAATTGCTCGAACAGTATGGCATCCGGATTACCGCTTACACATCACAGATAGGAACTATTGTTGCAAGTGAAATACCGGCAGGATTAAATGCTGGCAGTGTTTCGGGTTCTCCGCTTCGATGTCCCGACCCAAAGGCTGAAGCCACCATGAATCAACAACTTACGCAGCTTAAAGCAGCAGGGGACTCAACCGGTGGGGTAGTCAGTTGCCTGATCGAAGGGGTTCCGGCCGGTTTGGGTGAGCCGGTTTTCGACCGCCTTCAGGCCGATCTGGCCAAAGCCATGATGGGTATCAATGCTGCCAAAGGGTTTGATTATGGCGATGGTTTTGCAGCTGCCGGGAAACGCGGATCAGAGCACAACGACGTCTATGCTGCCGGCGAAAAAGGCATTCACCCGGCCACCAACCATGCCGGTGGAATATTGGGCGGCATTTCAACCGGCGAAACTATCTGCTTCCGGGTCGCTTTCAAGCCTGTTTCATCAATTTCAAAACCACAACAGACGGTTGATAAGGAAGGTGTCGCGAAAGAACTATCTGTTGGAGGCCGACACGATGTTTGCATTGTACCCCGTGCTGTATCTGTGGTTGAGGCCATGGCTGCGCTGGTTATCGCTGATCACATGATCATTTCAGGTTTCATCAGGCACAACAATTTATAAAACATTCTGTTATAAATGAATAAAACTTAACAGGCCGGAATGTTCTGATATTCCATTGACCCGAACAACTGGTATTGTATTAACTTATTCAAGGATTATGAAAAAAGCATTTAAAATTACCGCAATTGTTCTTTTGGTTTTGGTAGTGGTTACCATTTCACTGCCTGTTATCTTTAAAGGAAAAATTGTTGAATCCGTCAAACATGAAGCCAATAAATCGCTCAATGCCACCCTTGATTTCAAGGGGGTCAGCCTTTCGCTGATCAGGAGTTTCCCTGATTTTTCGCTGGGACTAAGCGATCTTACCATTGTTGGTGTGGATAGTTTTGGCAGTGATACTCTTGCTAAGGTTCCCGATCTCCGGCTCACCATCGATCTGATGAGTGTTATCCGTGGCGGGCAGTATGAAATTAAGTCGGTTAAACTAGACCGGCCTTATTTTAAATTTAAAGTGCTGAAGGATGGACGTGCCAATTGGGACATTGTAAAACCATCGGCCGACACAACTACAGCAGCCGGGGAACCATCCAAACCGTTCCATGCGGCGCTCAAGAGTCTCAGGATCATTGACGGGATAATTATTTACGATGATGCAAGCCTCAACACCCTGGTAGTCGCCAAACAGGTGAATCACAAACTCAGTGGTGATTTTACTGCTGATTTTACCGATCTTATTACTGAAACTTCAGTGGGTGAACTGACAGCCGATTACGAAGGTATCCGTTACCTGAATAAAGCCACCGCCAACCTTACCTCGAAAATTGGAGCCGACCTGAATGCCTGGAAATTTACCTTCCCGGATGGTGCTTTGAAAATAAACGAACTCGACCTGCTTACCTCCGGCTTCTTTGCCATGCCTGACGAAGGTTACGATATGGATATTAAATTTGAGGCAGTCAAAAATGATTTCAAGAGTTTCCTCTCCATGATTCCTGCTGTTTATGCAAAGGATTTTGCTTCGGTAAAAACCAGTGGGACAGCGTCGTTTAAAGGTTTCGTCAAAGGGCTTTACAGCAATAATTCCATGCCTGGATTTGGTGTGGATATTGTAATTGCTGACGCGATGTTCCGTTATCCTGACCTGCCTGATGCCGTTGAAAATATCTCAATGAAGGCGGGCATTACCAATGCAACGGGTGATCCGGATGCAACCATCATTGATGTAACACAGCTTCATCTTGAAATGGCTAAAAATCCGGTGGATATCCGTCTTTATGTGAGCACTCCTGTGAGCGATCCTTACATCGACACTAAAATCGTTGGTAAGATTAACCTGGCAGATATCGGTAAGTTTTATCCACTCGAAAAAGGCGATGAACTATCCGGATTGCTTGATGCCGATATCCTTGCCAAAGGAAAACTATCCGCTGTCGATAAAAAACAGTACGATCAGTTTAAAGCCGAAGGAAGGATGCTGGCTACGAATGTGGTTTATAAAACTTCCTCGTTGCCCGAAGGCCTTCTGGTGAGCGAAGCCAGGCTCAACCTTTCGCCGGCGCTGGCCGAACTGCCGGTGTTGAAAGCGAAAATCGGGAAAAATGATTTCTCTGTCAGCGGAAAGCTCGACAATCCCATGGCCTACATGTTCAGTAAAGGTGATCTCAAAGGCACCATGGAACTGAACTCATCGTATTTCAATGTAAATGACTTTATGCCAAAGCCGGCTTTAGGTACAACGGCATCGGATACTTCTTCCATGTCCATAATTAAAATTCCGGCCGGAATTGATTTCGCGATGAATGCTGCTTTTGGCCAGGTTTTATACGATAATATGGACTTGCGCAATGTTAAAGGCCGGTTGTTGGTGAAGGATCAAAAACTTAAGCTGGAGAATATCAATATGAATACGCTGGATGGAACCATTGAAATCAATGGAACCTATGCAACAGCAGAAGTTGGAAAGCCGGCCGTTGATTTTATTTTGGATATTAAAGATGTTGATGTACAAAAGGCATTTAAAACTTTCAATACGATGGAAAAGCTGGCGCCTATTGCCGGGGTGGCCTCTGGAAAGATAAGTACCAAACTCACTATGAAAACGGATCTGGATGGCAAAATGATGCCTGTTTATAGTTCCATTAATGGAGATGGAAACCTGATTTCGCAATCCCTGAAATTCAGCAATGTGAATACTTTTAATAAACTGGCCGAAGCTTTAAAGATTGATAAATTGAAAAACTGGGTCATTGAAAAGGTTAACCTTTCCTTTGAAATGATTGACGGGAAGGTGTTTGTAAAGCCTTTCGAAACAGCCATGGGCAAAACCAAAGCCACTATTTCGGGATGGAACTCCTTTGACGAGACCATGGAGTACACGATGCAGCTTGCCATACCGCGCAGTGAGTTTGGCGGAGCAGCTAACAATGTGCTGAACAATCTGATATCCGGGGTTAATAAAAAAGGGGCCAATTTCAGTGCAGGCGATGTAATTCCGGTGGCCGTAATGATCAGCGGGACTGTCAGGGATCCAAAAGTTTCTGTCAGTCTGAAGAACCTGTCGTCGAACCTTCTGGAAGATATGAAGAAGCAGATCAATGAAACCATTCAGCAGAAAAAGGAAGAAGTAATTACCCAGGTGCGCGAAGACGCCGGCAAATATATCGAAGAGGCCAATGCACGCGCACAGAAGTTACTGGCTGAAGCGCAAAAACAGTCAGATGATATTATGAAAGTAGCCAATGAATCAGCAGTTAAAGTAAAAGCTGAATCAGACAAACGGGCTGATCAACTGATTGCAGAGGGCAAAAAGAATGGGATGATAGCCGAATTGGCTGCTAAAAAAGCGGCTGAGGCAACTCGTAAGGAAGGAAACAAACAGGCCGGCAATATTGTGGACGAAGCCCAGAAACAGGCTGATAACATCATGGCCAAAGCCCGGCAGGAGACAGATAAAATGGTTCAGGAAGCCAGGGATAAAGCGGAAGGGAAGTGATTTCGGATTTCGGATTTCGGATTTCGGATTTCAGGTTGCGGATTTCTGATTTCGGATTTCGGGTTTCGGATTAGTGGATTAGCGGATTAGTGGATTAGCGGATTACGGATTTCAGATTTCAGATTTCAGATTTCGGATTTAGGATTTCGGATTTCGGATTGGCGGATTGGCGGATTAGCGGATTAGCGGATTTCGGGTTTCGGGTTTCAGTCCCGATGCCATCCTTCCATCATTCCAATCATCACTTTTTTTCGGATTCCCGGGAAATTACGTTCCGCCTCTCATTAAAAACTACCCTTAGCGTCCTCGCTAAGGGCTACCAAAATACTCACTCTTCCAATTATTCTCCCGCCATTGGCAGTTTGCCCCGCTCCGTCTATCATTAAAAACTACCCTTAGCGTCCTCGCTAAGGGCTACCAAAATTCTCACTCTTCCATTATTCTCCCGCCATTGGCAGTTTGCCCCGCTTTTCAGGGGGACTCTGCGGATTTTTAAATTCGGATTTCGGACCTGCCCGACTGATCAGCACAATATTAATTGCGAAGTAATCATTAATAGGTCAGGCGGGTTTCGGATTTCAGAATTCGGATTGCTGATAGCGGATTAGCGGATTAGCGGATTTCGGATTAGCGGATTAGCGGATTAGCGGATTAGCGGATTAGCGGATTAGTGGATTAGCGGATTAGCGGATTGCGGATTAGCGGATTAGCGGATTGCGGATTTTGGATTTTGGAATCGAAGTCGAAGGGTCAACTTCTGATCTCTGATCTCTGATCTCTGACCTCCGACTTCCGACTTCTGACTTCTGACTTCCGACTTCCGACTTCTGACTTCCGACCTCCGACTTCTGACCTCTTCATTCATACCATCATTCCATCCTTCCACCATTCCGCCCTTCCATCCTTCCAATCATCACTTTTTCTCGGATTCCCGGGAAATTACGTTTCGCCTCTCTATAAAAACTACCCTTAGCGTCCTCGCTAAGGGCTACCAAAACTCTCACTCTTCCATTATTCTCCCGCCACTGGCAGTTTGCCCCGCTCCGTCTATCATTAAAAACTACCCTTAGCGTCCTCGCTAAGGGCTACCAAAATACTCACTCTTCCATTATTCTCCCGCCATTGGCAGTTTGCCCCGCTTTTTCAGGGGGACTCCGTTCTACTTCGAGAGGCGAACATCGCTTCTTTACTCTCCATCAGGAACCATCATTCCATTCCCCCTTCGCCCTACTTCATTACCTTCGCACTTCCCACAGTCTTATCCTTGTAAACGAGGCGTAGCAGGTACATTCCCCTTGCCCAGCGGGAGGCATCAAACTCTGCGATAAGCTGACCATGCGTAAGCTTTTGTTCTGTTATAAACCTGCCGCTCAGATCAAATACTTGTAGTGTGCTTTGCTGCTGGTAGTTGCTTTTATACAGGGCCGAATTTAAGCCTTTGTTGTTGTTGTTGTTGTTGTTGTTGTTGTTGTTGTTATTGCGGATGGCAATAAACTCCGGCAATCGCACCTGAAACTGATCTTTTACTGGGTTTGGGTAAACCTCCATAACCGCCACATCGGGCAGGGTGGCTAAGGTTTCGGCACTTACCACAATTTCGCATTGTTCCATGCCAATGGTATCGTGTGGTGCAACACCTCCAGGGCAGGCATAATCATACACACGTGGGGTGGGGTCATATTCATCATCCTCAAGGGTGGAGGTGAGTTTGAAAAGCATTGTGTTAAGCATGGGACCGTAAGGGTTCTCTTCGGCACTGCCGGTTGCCAGAATTTTATTGTCATGTGTGGTTGAAACATAATAATATGGTCCAGTATAATCATCCAGCAAGCGACGACTGTTTATAATTGAGCCTGATGTGTCAACAATCTGAACTTCAACCCTGATATCATACCAGGGGTCAGGGCCCATCCTCATACCCGAAATTACTATGGTACTGTCCTGCATCCAGCTAAGGGAATAGGCATTGCTGATAGAATCACTTAATGGAAAAAATTGCGGGTTATTCTCGTAAAGAGCTTGCTTTCTCAGGGTTTTGAAAAACGGCGGGGTGTTGCCGGCTGAGTATAGTCGTCCCAGTGCAGACTCTATCGTATAATAATCGCTGGCATTGTTGATGGTATCAATACTTTTGTAAAGGATAGAATAGTCAAGAATATTGCCCTCCATGTCGATATTGATTTTAAGGGGTTTTTCAAACCATCGCAGCAAGGTTGTATCATAATAATTTCCAATGCCTGTTATAAGAAAGGTGCTGTCTCTCAAAAGAAGTATATCCCACCAGTCTTCAATTCTCAGCAGAGGGTCATCGTAGTTCAGCTTCCATTGAATCTGGCCGTTTTTGTCAAACTTCACCAGTGTGTTCGGGTTTTCGGTACTGTAGGGCGGGCCACCTCCAGGATGATAATTGTTATACATACCCACAAATCCATCATTGGTTTCAACAACATCAGCGCCGAAATTATCAATGCCGGGTTCATTGAGTATTTTGCACCAGTCCAATTCACCACAGGCATTTAGTTTCATAAATGCGGCATCCGCATATATGCCAAAAGGGTATAAATCCGCATAGCGTGTTGATAGGACTATTACAAGCCCGGAATCCCGGGTAACCTACATCATATTGAACCAGGAATAATAGTCAGTTCTGCTGCCTAATGAGCGCTCCCAAAGAACTTCGCCATTGATGTCTGTTTTTATCAGCCAACCGGCTGTTAATGCAGATTCACCAAAATGGCATGAAAGAATCGCAATCCCATCATCATAAGTTTCGAAAGCACAAAAGGGAATAGTATTGTCATAGGGATTGATATATACTTTTGGCCATGTTTGCGCAATTATATTTGACAGACTGCTGAATATCAGAAATAAGAACAAGGTTGTTTTATTCATTGTGTATGAGATTATTAAACAGATTCCATTGGAATTTTTCCAATGGAATCTGTTCCTTGTTAAAAATTATTTAATTGAAAATTTTGAGGAGACCGCTTTCTTACCTTTTACCATCGTGGCAATATAAGTACCTGAAGCCAAATGTTCAACCCGAACAACCACCTGTGAATAGCCAGGTTTACTGAAACCTTATTGTTGAAAATCAGCCTATTACCCATCTGATTAGTTTAATACCTCCTGAGTAGCTGCTTCTTCTATAATAAGGTTAATGGAAATAATTTACGGGGGCACATCCCTGACCGGAAGAAATTGTAACTCCCG
>JBBQIQ010000181.1:0-7498 GCA_038325075.1 Bacteroidales bacterium
ATAAATTTGTTGTGCTTTTTCCACCCTATTGCAAATGACAATTGTTTTGTTTGTATGATTTTCAAGAATTGTTTCAGCATTTATTGAGCTATTTATTACGGTTACGGTTTTTTTTACATCTTTCCCTTCAGGTATTTTCAATGAATTTATTCTAACAATATCTTCAGGAAAATCTTCAATGGAAACAACCTCGGCTTTAACTGCAGTTTTTAATTCATTGATAAATTTATCACTTAAGGTAGCAGTCATAATGCAAAATCTACATAAATTATCTAATGATCTCAGTGTCCCCAAAGTAGTTGCCATAGATAATTTTGGATCTAACAAGTGGAATTCGTCAAATACTAGGTAACTGCCTACTAAAGAACCTGCATTAATATTGGCCTGTCGTTTTGAAAGAGATAAGGGAAAACACAGAAAGTTGCTCAACGTTTGATCAATGGTTGAGAATATTATATCATTCTCAAAATGTTCGTCATTTTTATACTCACCTGTATGTATTGATGTAATTCCATCTAAGTCAAATTTCTTTTGTAGAACTTCTGATACATCAGAATATATTGAGTTGGCAAGGGTTCGAAGTGGTAAACTATATATCATTTTTTGAGGGAAATTGTTATCCCCATGATTCCTTGCATACAAAAACGGGATAATTGAAGCCCAGGTTTTGCCTGCGCCTGTTGGAACAGTTAAAATAATATTTTTCCCCTCACTAAGGAGCTTAGCAACTCGTAATTGATAGCTATAAGGTTTAAAACCTGTTAATTTTGTTGAGAATTCTTCATAAGATATCATAATGCCTATTCTTTAAAGGTTATTGAAATCAGTATTTGTTCCGAAAGCGATTGCCAAATATCGTTATTTAGATAATTAGCAATATATTCGTTAGAATGACCCTCATTCAGAAGATCATAAATTTTCCATCTGAAATAAGTCACCAGGTCATCGTAATCCATATAATGACCTTCGTCTGTAAAATAATTGGTGTTTATAACCATCAATAAATATATTTGACGCAAAGATACACTAAAAAAAATGATCTTACATACCAATGAGTAAATAAAATTAAACATGTATGAGCAACAAACAATTATTTTTTGTATATTTGCATTCATAATCGACACTTGATATAAATTGAACCTGTTCAGGAATTGAAAAATGAGTAAATAAAATTAAGTGTTATACAATCCATTCTTCATAATAGGAGAGTGGATTGTTATCTTTTTAATCCCCACTAGTACAGCGCTTTTTCGCTCCTTCCTCCTCACCCCACAAATCTACCCCTCATCTTTGACATCTTCTGTCAAAAATAAAAAATCTTCATTTATTTTTCACTTCTGTTCAAAATCCTTCAAACGCCTCTGGCTCCGGCTGATTTTCTGTTCCATAAACTCCCTGAATTCAGCGGGTTCCATCCATTCAATATCATCCATTAGCCCGGCTGCGAAGCGGCCAATGCCTTCATAGCTGCATACTTCTGTTTCAAGAAGCCAGCAATTTCCGGGGCAAGGTGTGAGGTATTTTTCTGAGAGTGGGTATTCCTCCTTTAGCAGGTTGGCGGCACGCAGGCCCAATTTTAGTTTTATAGGCAGGAGTTGGGTGCTGCTTATCCTGAAAATATCTATCCTGCCTTCCAGGTGTTTGTCACTATTTTGCCAGTCCTGAGATTGTATTTCCACATCAGCAATGCGCGAAATCTTATACAATTTATTGCGGCCAGTTTCGGGTTCATAAGCCCATAGTTGAATGTAATTGGTGGTAAACTTAAACGGTTCCACCAGGCGGTCGCTCACCTTATTGCTGTTGGCTGAGCTATAAGCCTTTAAAATCACCTGCTTATGCTCGTCAATTGCCTGGGTTAAACGGTTGATGTTGATACTGTTCTTGCCTTTTACCACCGTTTCGGCCAAAATCTTATAATCGTAAACGGTGTAGAGCTTCTTTTTAAGGTTTTGCTTTATCAGATTATTCTCATCAATGCTTTCGATGGCCGATTTAAGGATAAAGGCTTCCTCTTCGGTGAAATGAACAAGACTACTGATGTCTTTAAAATAGGGTGAGGACTTGTCAATTCGGTAGAAGCCGTTCACTTTTTTTATCACGAAGCCGGCATCCCTGAAAGTGTCAATATATCGGTAAATAGTCCGCTCGGTAGTGTCGGACCTTTTGGCAATTTGTGATACTGACAGGCTGTAATTGCCTGTTAATATCATCATCAACCTGAGCTGTCGGTCGAGTTTCGGTTGGTCCATTGTTTCCTGGTGTCTAAATCACCTCCACACACCCCATTCCCAAAGCATTCTTCTCGCCAAACCCGCACAAGTAGCCTGTGCGTATAAGGTCAGGGGGGGCTGTTAACAGGAAATCAAAGGTGTAGCCGATGATCTTTGTTTGCGAAGGGGTGTTGGCTTTTATTGTAATGCCCCACCTGCGTGGAGTATTGATTACTTCTGTGCTAACTACCGGTTCAAATCCGGCTATCTCTTTAGAAGGGTTGATAAATCCTGATTGTAGTGCTGCTGTGTACTTCCGGATAAGATTTTCAGTGAGTATGCGGTTATAATCCACATGCCCAGGTGCCAGGTATTCTGCTGTATTTCTGTTTTCAACCTGTTTACCAATTACTACCGGTGATAAACAATGCAACTTAATGCTATTTTCAAACAAGGGCTCAGGTAGTACTTCAACTGAATTAACCATCAGTTGTGCCTGACTTTTCACATCGCCAAGACTAAAGTGCCTGCTTTTAAACAGGCCTGCTATAAAATGTTCGACAGCAGCCGGGACCATAAACGAAACATCGAGGCTGAATTGATTACTGAGAATATGAAGGCGGTCATCCTCCACCCTGAAACCCTTTGGTGGGAATCTGAGCTGAGAAAAGGTAAACAGTTTATAGTTTTTGTTTTCACTCGAAAACCCCGAATTGTGCAGGAATTCCGCAAAAGGATGATTACCTTCAGCAATGGTATGATAGATCATTGCTGAGATTGGATACTGATAGTTAACCGGTATGATTTTATTATGAGAATCAACTGTAGATAAGAGAAGCCTGAGTCGCATGTATCGTTTTTTATAATTACTTCATTAAACTATTAATGATTCTGATTGTCAAATATATTAATTAATGCACTTTGATTTTCGGTTGTTGACAACTTTTCAAATATTTATAATTGAGTACACTCCGAAAACTAATTATTTGATACCAAGCCATAAAAACGCAAAAACTCACCAATTACAATATGTTGATATACAATATTATACGTATATTGGTGTCCCGATAGCTATCCGGATGGAGACTTGGTGTCTATTCTTTTTTATTGACTTTTCGGAGCAGGCTCATAATTGGAATGCAAAAAGGGGTATTAAATCAAGTGCAGGAACTTACCTTAGAAGTTAAAAACACCTTCCAGCAGCACTCAATCTCTCAAAGACCCTCATGGTCGGCTATAGAAACTGATTTATGCTTATACCGTTGGTCAGTCGGGCAGATACAATTCAAAAGCAATTCACAACGCGTTGAATCATATTTATTTTGAGAATAAAGTTGCCGGATTTTACCGAAAGTGACATTATATTTATGTTAACACGAAATTAATTAATAATTTTGTTAGTAAAGGTTGCTGATTGAATTAAACGTAAACTTCAAAAAAGTGATCCGGCAAATGAAATGAAACAAGATAGCAAACAATAAAAACCAAAAGGAAACAGAAAATTTATGAGTAGAGGATTTGTAAAAGAAGGAGACCAGGAGGAGGCGCCTTTGGTAACACCAAGAGCATATCTACCCGCCGGAGTTGTCAATTATGTCACACCCAATGGCATTAAGGAATTGAAGCATGAGCAGAATTTGTTGATAGAAGAACGAAAACTATTAACAGAGCAATTTAACGAGAATAATCGTGTTCAAATAAATTTTATTACATCCAGGTTACATTTACTTGAGGACCGAATCAACTCAGCCAGAATAGTTGATTTGACAAACCAACCTCAAAATGAAATTCATTTCGGAGCAAGAATAACACTTTTCAAAAATAAGGAAGATTACGAAAGTCAATATCAGATAGTAGGTGTAGATGAGGCTAATGTTTCCCAAAATAAAGTCTCATTTTTATCTCCTATTGCCAAAGTTCTGTTAAATAAAAGAGCAGGTGATGTAATTACACTTCAAACACCCAATGGTAAGGTAATTATGAAAATTGAAGCTATTGAATATCAATAATTAAGATAGACAAAAGGATTAATATTTTTCTGAGGGTAGGAATTTACTTTCTGAAACCACTCAATTCAATCCCTGCCGCAATCTTATCAATATTCAGCTTGATAATTTTGTCGAGTGTACTGCCTTCACTATAGTTGGCGGGGGCAATGTAATCGGCCCTATTCTGAACGATGAGTTCTTCGCAGATTTGTTTGGGCGAACGCTTGTTTTTTTTAGCCCGTATCAAGTGGTTGTAAACCGCAATGGCCGTTCCGCCCCGGTATTTGATCATTTTCATAGCGGGTACATCGGTTTCGCCATCACCGATGTAAATCATCTGCTGAAAGGGAACCGGACGTTCGCTATCCGGCAGGTATTTGTTGATCAGCGAATTGTCATAAGAATTGTTAATGCCTTTGTTGATGCGGAAAAGGTATTGGGTTTTGTTGGTGAAGTTGATGGCCATGGCCGGCCACACCGCTACCCCTTTGTCATCGTATCTGTAACCTGAGGCAAAAATATTGGTAAAATGCCCGGCAATCCTAGTGCCATTGATAAATTCGCGCAGGCCTGACGAGATAACATAGTGATCGAGGACTACGTTTTTTTCTCCGGCATAGTTGTTTATCCTGTCGAAGTAGGTTTCAACCCCTTCAAAAAAGGTAATCCCGCTGCCATATTTTTCGAAATCGCTTTTGCGGATGGGCAGGCCCCTTTGTCTGGCTTCATCGAGCAGAAGCTGCATATAGGCAAGGATTTCGTCCATGTCGTTTTCGCGGGCAAGTTCATTTGCTTTGGCCCAGAAGGTGGATGCTGGTATGCCGAGCGATGGCAGAAAGGTGTGTTCCTGCATATTGCCCGGGGCCAGGGTGCCGTCGAAATCGTAAGCGATGGCTATTTTATTGGTTTTTTTCGTCATTTGCCAACATTATTATGTGGATAAAATTAGGAATAATATTGCCGCGAATATTAAGCCAAACTTGATTCCTGATCTGGGCTGCACTTGCCCATAGTTAAAAACCAACTTCCACCCTTGCGACTTATTTTTCAATATCTGCTAAATTTTATGGTAAAACTAAAAGATTTAGATAACTTTGGGAAACGGCTGAAGTGAACTTTAAGCAGGGCAGACAGTTTAATTATCATTTATGGAACTACCGATTTTAAAAGAAGTTGTTATTATACTGGGGCTTTCAGTCCTCATCATACTCGCTTTTCAGCGGATAAAAATGCCTTCCATCATTGGTTTTCTGATAACCGGTATGATTGCCGGGCCCAACGGACTGAGCCTGATTGGCGCATCCCACGAAGTTGAGATTCTCTCCGAAACAGGCATCATCTTTCTGTTATTTATTATTGGTATTGAGTTTTCAATCAAAGGGATGGTTAAAATAAAGCAGACTGTGCTGGTCGGCGGTCTGCTTCAGGTAGGTGGGACTATTCTGCTCACATTTTTAATAACGAGATTGCTTGGACTGAGTCCGCCCCAGGCTATTTTTATGGGATTTCTGATAGCCCTGAGCAGTACTGCCATTGTTTTAAAAATATTGCAGGAGAACGGGCAAATGGCCTCACCCCAGGGAAGAATTGCACTGGCCCTGCTTATTTTTCAGGATATCATCGTAGTCCCCATGATACTGATTACCCCTTTACTGGCCGGTAATGGCGGAAATATATGGATCGCGATGCTTTTACTGGTCGGTAAGTTTGCATTGGTGGTGGGCTTGTTGATTGTGCTGGCCCGCTACATTGTGCCGGGGCTGCTCAACCGGGTGGTAAAGGCGAAAAGCCGCGAACTGTTTATTCTTACACTCGTTGTTATTTGTTTTGCAACGGCCTGGCTTACTTCTTCGGTAGGACTTTCACTTGCATTGGGCGCTTTCTTTGCCGGGTTGATTATTTCCGAATCCGAATACAGCCATCAGGCAACGGCAAACATTCTGCCTTTCCGCGAAATTTTTATCAGTTTCTTTTTTGTATCAGTCGGCATGTTGCTCGACCTCAGCTATTTCGTCGATCATTTCCTGATTTTGATTCTATTTACACTCATGGTGATTTTGCTAAAGATGATCATCGTGGCTGTAACCGTGCTGCTTATGCGTTTTCCTTTCCGGACTGCACTGATTTCAGCATTTACCCTTTTCCAGGTTGGTGAGTTTGCCTTTCTGTTGTCAACCATTGGGATACGCAATAATCTGCTGACGCAGGAGGTCTATCAGAGTTTTCTGGCCATTTCGATCCTTACCATGGGGCTGACCCCTTTTATTGCCGGTTATGCTGACCGTATGGCCGATTGGCTGATCAGGGCCGGGCTTACACCAGGCGTTCGAAAACGACTGATCAACTTTCAAAACAGGAAAAAACCGCAGGACAGTGAGATTGTTTCAAATCTGCGCGATCACCTGATCGTTATCGGATTTGGCATCAATGGGCACAATGTGGCGCGCACAGCACGGCAGGCCAGTATTCCATACATTGCTATTGAACTTGATCCGGATATATACCGGCAGGCCAGAGATGAAGGCTATCCGGTTGTTTTTGGGGATGCAGCCGATGAAATTATCCTGCATCATGTTCATGCCCACGAAGCCCGGGTGGTGGTTATTGCCATTTCCGATCCCGAAGCCACCAAAAGAATTATTTCGATCCTTCGCCAGATTACTGAAACAGCCCATGTTATCGTAAGAACCAGGCATTTGAATGAAATCGACGAAATACTGAAACTGGGAGCCGATGAAGTAATTCCTGAAGAGTTTGAAACCTCCATTCAGATATTTACCCGGGTTTTGAACCACTATCTTGTGCCTTATGATAAGATTCAGTCGTTTATCAGTCATATCAGGGCACGAAATTATGAACTGCTCGCCGCTTCGGGCAATGATACCCAGTTTCCGCCGGCCCTGCATCTGAATATCCCCGATATGGTTATTGCCACTGTGCCTGTGCAGCAGGGATTTAATAAAATTATCGGTAAATCGATTGTTGACAGCGGCCTGAAAAGCACCTTCAATGTAACCGTGCTCGCAATACGACGCCAAAACAGGTATCTGACCAGGATAACGCCGCAGATGACCATCGAAACGGATGATATGCTTTATCTCTTCGGAAGCCCGGAGAAGATCGCTGAGGTGAATAAGTATCTGGTGCTGAGTTGAGACCGGTTGCGCGGGAATCCGAAATCCGAAATCCGAAGTCAGCCCTTCGACTTGGTTCGACATGGTTCGACATGGTTCGACAAGAGCTCACCAACCGAGAGCTCACCAACCGAGAGCTCACCAACCGAGAGCTCAGGGACCG
>JBBQIQ010000182.1:0-7265 GCA_038325075.1 Bacteroidales bacterium
CGGCCCAGGTTTCCTACGGGAGTTTTCTTCCCGTCAAGGATAAGGATACCGCCCGAAACCAAAACAAAGGCAAACAGGGTTCCGATGCTGGTAAGGTCGGTAACTTCTGTCAGGTTCATAAAGAGGGTCGGAACGGCTACCAATATTCCGGTTACTATGGTTGCGAAAGCCGGGGTTTTGTAACGTGGATGAAGTTTTGAAAAAATTGGTGGCAACAGTCCGTCGCGGCTCATGCTCATCCAGATGCGGGGTTGGCCCATCTGAAAAACCAGCAGCACGCTGGCCATAGCGATCACAGCACTCAGCGCAATAATGCCCGAGAGCATGGGTAGGTTTAATTTCTCAAAAACAAAAGCCAGCGGGTCCGAAACACCGAGCAGGGCATAACTGACCATCCCTGTCAGGACAAGACTGATAGCCACATAAAGTATGGTGGTAATAATCAGGGAATAAATCATAGACCTGGGCAGGTCGCGCTGCGGGTTTTTACATTCCTCAGCGGTAGTTGAAATGGCATCAAAACCAATGTAGGCAAAAAATACGCCCGATACGCCTTTCAATACGCCACCGATTCCATTGGGTGCAAAGGGGCTCCAGTTTTGCGGATCAACATAAAATGCCCCCACGGCAATAACCATTAAAAGTATGGCCACTTTCAGCAAAACCATAATGTTGCTTGCCCTTTTTGATTCGCGGATACCCCGGTAAACCAACCAGGTAATCAATACTACAATCATGAAAGCCGGAATATCGGCAATCAGATGGATCCCACCGATTGAAGGCGCCAGGGTCCATGCCCGGAAGGCTTCAGCCAGTTCACCGGGAAGGTCAGCCATTGCAACTCCCGAAGCCAGTAATTCAGTAGCTTCCTTAAAGCCACGGGAAGCACTCAGGTAGTCTATCGCCAGAAAATCGGGGATATTTATGCCAAAACCGGCGAGCAACCCACAGAAATATCCACTCCACGATATGGCGACAGCTATATTACCAACGGCATATTCCATTATCAGGTCCCAGCCTATGATCCAGGCTACGAGTTCGCCAAAACTGGCGTAGGCGTAAGTATAGGCACTTCCGCTGAGTGGAATGGATGAAGCAAACTGGGCGTAACACAAGGCTGAGAAGCCACATGCAATCGCTGAAAAAACGAAAAGCAGCGAAACTGCCGGCCCTCCGGCTGCAGCGGCATTGCCGATGGTACTGAAAATTCCGGCACCGATGATGGCAGCAATGCCAAAAGACGTAAGATCACGCACCCCAAGGTCTTTGCGCATAGAGTGGCCTGCATCCTGCTCATGCTGAGCAGTTTCCAGAATCATTTCAACAGACTTGCGGCGGAAAAGGTGTTTGAATTGCACAGGAACCGGCTTGTTTTCAAACCCAAATATAGGAGTTTTCGTTGAAAGCCGGTTTTTTTATCCTTTGCGTCTGATCTCTTTCAACTGGAATTCTGATATATTTGTCGCTAACTATAAAACAAAGCGTGGCTCACTTAAAACTGTTCCTGATTAACATTCTGATGATTTTTCCGTTTACCGGAATTCACGGCCAGCTTCCGGGGCACCCTGATTCGCTTTTCACCGGATATTTCCGTTTGAACTCGGGGGGCTGGACAGCCGGGGATGCCACCATCTCGGTTCCCCTGCCCGATGGCAGGACCATCTGGCTGTTCGGCGACAGTTATCTTGTGGATGTTGACACGTCAAACAATACGCTTCCTTGTCTGTTCCAGGTGCGAAATTGCATGGTAGTCCAGGATGCTGACGATCCATCGCTGATGACAACCTATATTGACGATTCTCAGACCGGAGTTTTGCGGTCCACCTTTAAACTGGGACCGGATAATCCTGCAATTCTCTGGCCCGGTCATGGATTTACCGATGCAGATACCGTGTATGTTTATCTTGATGAAATTGATGGGGCAAACATGGGAAATCTGGGCACTCACATTGCAAAATTACAATTGCCAATGCTTAATATTATTGGGATTTACCCATTGCAGGATTATCCCGGATTCCAGACTGGCAGAGCCGTGCTGACAGATACAACCACAGGATATCGCTATATTTACTGCAATAAAGTCAATTGGATAGTGTGGGAACCTTTTGTAGCCCGAACCCTTATCGGTACAAATATTCTGACACCTTATCAGTTCTATACCGGCAATAGCTGGTCGTTTGACCCCAACCTGGCTGTTCCGATAAGCATTGATCCTGTTTCACCCGGCTACAGTGTTATTGTCATGAATGACAAATACTACCTGGTAACCCAGGAGAATGGTTATCTCACCTGTGGCATGGGACGAGAAATCTACACTTACGAAAGCGATAATCCGTGGGGCCCTTTTTCCGATAAAACACTTGTTTATACAATCGAAGACACCTTTAATGGTCAATACCTCCTCACTTACAACGCACAGGCACATCCATCTTTTACCGAAAATCAGGAACTCTTGATTTCATACAACCTGAATGACTGGGTGGATACAATTGCACCCGATATCTGTCCGTCGCAGTGTATGGATATTTGGCACGACCGGCTTGATGCCGATACATATCGTCCAAAATTTATCAGGGTCCCATTCAGTACCGGCGTCTCTGTTGATGTGCCTGAATCGCAGTCTGACATACTTATGTTCCCAAACCCCGCTCAAAGAAATTCGGGTGTCAGAATAAACGGAATACAGGAAAATTGCCAGATCAGGCTATTTGATTTAGCGGGCCGTGAAAGAGGTTTTGGAAAGATTACTAAAGAAAATCCCGTTTTCACGACTCCGGCAATGCCGGGAATTTACATTGTAAGATGCAACAGTAAAGGAAAGATTCCAGCCTATCTGAAATTGACTGTTTTATAACTTTCAACCAATCAATAACAACTGCTGGTTACAAACGGGTAAACCAATTTTCTACGGATTGAAAATTTCGGGCAGGATTTGTTTGAAATTATCATGACGAATATTTATAATTTTACTTCCAATAAATCCTGAAATTATGAAAATCCTTTCCACCCTGTTCCTGGCATTGATCGCGGGCATCGTATCCTTTGCGCAACAAAATTCCAGTGTTGTTTACAATCAGTATTTCACCAATGAGACCATGCGGGTAGATTATTTCCATACCGGCACAGCCACCGAAGAACATTTTTCCATCGACCGGATACTGAACGACGGATCCTGGGCAGGCAGCAAAACAAAGCTAACCGACAATCTGAACCGTGGTTTGTACTTTTTTACAATCACCGATACCACAACAAATACGGTTTTGTATAGCCGGGGCTTTGCCAGTATTTTCGGTGAATGGCAAACCATTCCCGAAGCCGGAGAAAGCTGGGGTACTTTTCACGAGTCAATACGTTTCCCCTGGCCCATAATGCCGGTCAGGCTTACCATCGAAAAACGGGATGCAAAAAACAACTTTGTTCCCATCTGGAGCATGGTCATCGATCCTAAATCCAGGATAGTAAATCCTTTTGTGTTAAAAAGCCCTTATAAAACATTTCCATATATCGAAAATGGGCCATCTGAAAACCATGTGGATATTGTGATTCTTGGAGATGGTTATAACGAAGCGGAAATGGCCAAGTTCCACAAGGATGTAGCTATGTTGACCGATGAATTATTTACCGTTGAACCCTATAAATCAAGAAAGACAGATTTTAATGTCAGGGCGGTGGAAACGCCATCGGTCACAAGCGGCGTCAATAAGCCCCATCCGGGGGTATTTAACCGGACCCCTCTTTCAATGTCTTATGGTGCATTTGATTCGGAAAGATACGCACTTACCTACGACAACCGCACCATCCGCGATGTGGCCGCCAGTGTGCCTTACGATTATATGTTTATCCTGATCAACGAACGGACATACGGCGGCGGGGGCATTTATAACCTCTACTCCACCGTGGCTGCCGACAATAAATTCTCACGCTATATTTTCGTACACGAGTTCGGGCATTCCTTTGCTGCACTGGCCGACGAATACTATACTTCCGATGTTTCCTACCAAACCCCCGAAATCACCGTTGAGCCATGGGAGCCTAATGTTACAGCATTGTTTGATCCAGCCAGCCTGAAATGGAAAGAACTTGTAAAACCAGGAACACCCATTCCGACTCCATGGGGAAAAGAGGAATTTGACAGCTATAGCTACAATATCCAGAAAGAGCGTCGTGCCCTCCGTGCTGCCAATGTTCCGGAAACGGAAATGGAGGCATTGTTTGAACGAGAAAAACAAACTTCACTGGCCATGTTCAACAAGAATCAATACAAGGATGCCACGGGAGCCTTCGAAGGCGGCAATTATATGCAGTTTGGCATCTTCCGTTCAGCATTGGATTGCATTATGTTTACCCGAAACAAACAGGCATTCTGCCCAGCTTGCAGCAAGGCAATTTCGGAGGTGATTGATCTGTATTCAAGGTAACTTATTGGCTTGTGGAAAGCAGAGATGAGCCCATTCTAAAAAGGCAAAAAAGAAGGCATGCAGCATACCGCTGTTAGTTGCTGCCCTTCTCATTGAGTCGTCTTTTGAGTTCGTCAAGCGAAGTTGTTTTTTGTTTTTTCTCTTCTTCAGTCAGGTTCTTATATTCTTCAATTGTCTTTTCAAACGACTCACGTTGTTCTTTAATTTCATCTTTGTCGTACCCGATAAATGTCATTTCGTAAAGGCAATGAGCAATTATTTCTAAATCTGAAAATTTTTTTGTGGTCTCAGGAGACAATTCCATTCCAAGCCATTTTTCCCATTCTACAAATTCAATGGCATAGCTGTCTGTTAATGAATTTTGGTCTTTTGTATTCTTTCTACCTGAAACGTCAATATATGTTTCTTTATCGCTTTCGAAGTCTGGGTCGCAGTCGTATTCTGTCAATACGATACTCATATCATAGTCTTCCGGCTCTAAAATATTTAATTTTTCAAAAACGTTTCTGTATTCGTCAATCATTATTTCCTGGTCAGGATACAGTTTTAACAGTATCAGCTCAACGCTAAGCCAATTACATGATTTTATGAGTTCGTGAAATTTCATTTTTGTTGAATTGTCAGATTTCAAATTTATTAAATCTCTTCAAAGATTTTATATCGTGAAGCGTTGGTTGTTGTCTTGTGAATGATTGTCAAACCGTATAACAAAGTCCGTAAGACGGTGAATTATTGTCGCCTGGAACCGCATTAGAGTTGAAGCACCGAATCTTACCTTTTTGTTGTCGTTGGGTATGAAGGCCAATGGGGACAATCAACGTCAAATTGTTACTCCGTCAAGCCGTCTGAGTGCCGTGTCATAAGTTTACAGCCCTCGGCCGAGACTAAGCGCTGGCGGGCACTTTTGAAAATATATTGTACAGGCCAGCAGAATTTCTCTATAAATGTACAATCTTTCTCCATACTACCATGCGCCTCCCGCATATGCGGGATTTAGCCTTTGTTATGCCCTCGTGCTTTTATTTAATTTTGACTTGTCTGCTGTCTTTCCCCAAATATCAACATTTTTTTCTTTGGAGTATAATTTCCATTTTTTTCTTAATTCGATTATCTCAGTTTCTGTAGAAATATCAAATCTTTTTAGTGCAAAATATAATGCTGTAATAGAAATTTCTATGAATCTTGAACGATGTCTTTCTTTGCAATTAAAACACCACATCATTGGTGGTTGAATACTTCTTTCAATCCTGATTCGATCTAATTCTTTATTTAATAAATCCACCAGTTTAAATTGTTCTGGAATTGTCAAAGTAGGTGACCAATTGTCATGTAAAAGCACCTTTAACTCAGGAAACCAGGTCGTATGTGCTTGTCCGGATGACATAACTTTAGTTTATTTTGAATTTTCAGTTTTATTATTTTCTTTTTCAAGTTCAGCCATCTCATCATGTGTCAGACCATAAGGTGCGCCACCCGAAGTGTATCCAACAATAAATCCAAATTTTTCATCACGCTCAATCAATGAATCCAATTCAGGCT
Organism: Bacteroidales bacterium; assembly: GCA_038325075.1. GTDB lineage: Bacteria > Bacteroidota > Bacteroidia > Bacteroidales > Lentimicrobiaceae > Lentimicrobium. The sequence goes on from JBBQIQ010000182.1 coordinate 5,958, forward strand.
TCACTTTCTTAAATTTCTTTCTTTTTCCGTTTCGTTTCCCGCTCATGGTATTGTTGAAAAGGGCGTATTTATTCTGAAAAATTAAAGGATGCTATTCAAATCCTGTCTTCCAATTATTGCCATTAACTCAACTGCTCCATTGTTTATTCTGTAAAATATATTATCAGAACCGCAAACAAAACGTCTGTATCCGGTTTTTATATTTTCGGCCGATTTAATGAAAAGGGTCGTTGGGCAATACTGTCAAAATACTCAAAAAATGAATCAAAGTATCCTTCAGCCTGAGTCATTCCAAACTTTTCGACGCCGTAATGATGTATTCGTATCAAGTCTTCCTTAGCTTCAATACTTAATCTACATTGGGCCATTAAGTAAAGACTTTGATTGTTTTAAAATTTGTTCTTTGGGTTCATCCGTAAATCCACTACTTTCAGATTTATCTAATTTAGCTCTGATAAAATCAACCTGAACCTGCTGTTTCATGGCCTGTCTTATCAAATCGTTGATTAGTTCACTTTTGCTGGTGTATTCTTTGTTATTCACTTGTGCTTTTAACCATTCATCATTGGGTTGCGTGAACGATATACTTTGTCTTGCCATAATAATTGGTTTTGATGCAAATATACACCACATTCGCATCACTTGCAAATTTTTCCTTATTGTTGGCAATCGGGTTAAGCCGGGGAATTTATTGACTATTCCGGTCAAACGGGGCCCTGTCTGCGCGCATCCCCCGACGCGTGCCCCATTATCCTACTGTATTCAATTGCAAACTAACTAGTTCTGCATTTACCAAACATTCCTTTCCCGAACAATTTATTGCAGCGCTGAATTTATAACCCCATGGCAAATGCATAATCCATACTCAACAGGATTGATATGTAATTATGGAAGCTATTCTTAAAAGAATTTATTACTATAAATTCTTCGCTTCAGAATACAGCTCCTTGCCATTAAATTTGTAAGGGCATAGTATTCAGGCTGCGCGTATTGCTCAGCTGAATATTCCGGACAAACAGCGCCGGTAAATCCCGGTTATTCCTACTTCCATTCAGGCAATCTGCCCGGCGTATACGGCACTCCTGCCTTCTCCATCTCAACTTCAGCAGCCGGCAGATCAACCTCGCTGATTTGCTTTATCTGCGCATAAAGCGGGGGAAATTCATCACGGATTATTTCAAAGCTGCGTCGGTGCGTGCTGGTTGGTGCCGATGTACTGCCATAGAAAGCATAGATAATGTTCCCCAGTCGTTCGTTGATCGATACCTGTGCCGGTGGATTTTCTTCACGGCTGGCTTTGGGGTCCTT
>JBBQIQ010000183.1:0-7180 GCA_038325075.1 Bacteroidales bacterium
ACGCATCGATACATTGGTAAATGTATTGCCAATGAAGGTTGGGTTTGCAGAAGCTGCAATCGCAAATGGCGTACCGGTAATATTGATCATGGCATTGTTTGAAATTGTCGGATTGGATGCCTGGTAACAGCAGATACCATACGTTAATTCCCTGAATTCGCAATTGGAGATTGTAGGGCCTGCAGGGGCTGGTGCTATTGCATTGATGGTAGCAACAGCACTTCCATAAATATAATGGTTCTGACCGCCATTCGGATAATAATAATTCCAGGCAGTGGCATATTTCATCCTCACATAATCCATAATGGAAGTTGGATCATATCCATTTGCAAAAATAATTGCTCCCATATCGCCGAGCACAGGCGTGGTGATCGTACCGTCTTTATTGGTATCCAGTGGATTTCCAAAATTATCATCCTTTACGGAAGTGAAAGTTATTCTTTCGGCTATGGTACCATCCGCAACCAGTCTCCCCTGTACAATAATCCTGTAAGTTTGGGTCGAGGATTTTATAACAATTCCCGGGTCGATGGTCAGGGTCATTGCGGCAGGAACTACAATTTCAGCCAGCATCACATAGGTAATATTTGTGACAGTAGTGAAATTTCTCTTAATAATATGGGCATTTGCGGTGAGGGTTCCTCCCAGCAATCCAATGGCATCGTATTGATTATCAGAAAAGGAGAGCACATTGTTGGTAAATATCGGGTTGGCCTCAAATGACATGGCTATAGGAGTCAATTGGCTTGATCCAACGGTGTTATTGGTGAAGGTAGGATTAGATGCATATTGAAAATAAGCTCCGAAATAATTTTGTTGCAACTCGCATAAATCAATGGTAGGCCCTGCATCATACAAACTGATTCCGCCGATACTTGAAAATCCGGCATACCTCAGTTTAACCCTTCTCATAACGCTGGCATCATTACTTTCATTAAAAAACCTCACCCCATACCAGTTGCCCATTGCAGGAGCGGTATTGGTTCCGTCATTGTTGGTATCTCCGCCCCAGTTATCATCCCTTTCGGAAGTGAAAAATATATTTTGCCCGACTCCGGCATTGGCATTTAGGGTTCCCCTGACCTCAAGGCCTGTGGAATTTCTGAATTTAATGATATTTCCCTGACTGATTGTGAGGGTGCTTCCATTCGCTATGTTATAATTGTTGTAAAAGTAATAGGGTATTGCCGCTGTGGGCAATGTCCAGGTTCCTGTATGCGTGGAATGGGCAACGTAGAGTGCATTTACTGTATTCGCTGAGAAATCGCAGACCCCGCTTATGGTTAAGGCTCCGGCCCCTGCATAATAGATTGGCCATATATTGGTCGTCACTATACAACTGGTCAGATTAACTGTTGAGCCGGTTTCTAACTGAATGCCATTTTTACAGTGAATGATCGTTGTATTGTTTAAGGTTGAAGTGGAACCTGTTGATGCAAGAATTCCCTGCCCATAGGGGCTATAGTAACCGGTCATATTGATTGAACCTCCGGTCATGCTGAGTGTTGCTGAGTTATTTACACCATAATAATAGAAATTTTCAAGATTTGTACCTGAGAGTGTAGCGGTTCCGCTGTTAATGTAAAATTGTTGGGCATACCGTAAAAAGCAGTTTGTCAGGGTTGTGGTCCCTGCAAAGGAAGCATTTCCGATCTGAATATAAAGCCAGTCGCCGGCAACAGGTACAGCCTGATTGGAAGTAAATGTAACTGTATTGGCGTTCAAAGTTCCCAACACAGTCATCCTTCGTCCACTGTTGAATTTAACAACAACATTTGGATCAACGGTCAGAGTTACACCATTGTTTACAGTAATATCACCGATCACAATGTAAGGGCTTCCTGCAATATTCCAGGTAGTATTCGCAGCAATGGTACCTGTTACATCAATAGCTTTTGCGGTTTGCATACCGCATACCATTATAGCAGCAACGATGAATGCAAAGTGTAATTTGGTTTTCATATTATTGTTGTTTAAGTGTGTAAATAACAGTTTTTGAGTTTTAGGGAAAACGGATTCTCAGTACCGACAGATTTTGAAATACAGGAGGGATGGTAATTGTAAAAGGCTTACAATGATCGAGTTGAGGGAGTAATTAAGGTCGTGTTGGAAGTCGTATTAGTGAAAGCTGAAAGCAATCTGCATCCTGAAACGTCAAATTCAATCAATGACAAGAAGACCGGAATGATTCTGATTATCCTTGCTTTTAAAACATTATTCAAAAAAGTACCTCTTTTTACAACAGATCAGGTAATTGGTTAAACTCTACAATATTTCAACAGGTTTCTTTAATTGGAAATCAAATTGCGAAAAAGTCTGAGAAGTAAGATTTAGCTGTTTTGGTTGAATTGGTTTACAATTTCCTATCTGAAGAAACAGGCTTAAGAAGGAAGGGCAATCCGATCGCCCTTATTAAAAAACAATCTAAATAAGCTTGAGGTTTTAAACAAATAATATCAATAAAAGTTTTATACTGGGAATCAGACAGAAAAAAAATCCATTATTTATGATTATTCCGTGTTCTGGCTCCGCAATGGCGGAGTCAAAACACGGAATAGTTTATCAGGCCCGACATTTTTGTTAACTGTTTGTCAGGCAATTATAACAGAAATTCCTGTTAATTACGGGGTCATCGCCCCCACAAACCCTGCCGCATTGTTATCCACAATGGTCATATCACCGGTGTCAACCACACCATCGCCGTTTACATCGGTGGGTAGGTATCCGTTAATAAAGTTAGCTGCATCGTTGTCAACCGGGGTCATATCGCCGATGTCAATAGCACCGTCCTGGTTTACATCACCCGAAAAGATCATGCTAAAGCCATCATCAGAAAGGAAGAGGTTAGCGCCGAAAACGTTGGACAGAATGGTAAAGTCAAATGCAATCTCATTGCTGATAAAGTAGGCTGGCATTGCCGAGGTTGTTTCAAGACTATTGCGGTGCCTGACGGTAATGTAATATGCCTCCTGAAATTCGGCGGGAATCATTATCTGAGCCAGACCGGAAGTGTTAAGTGCTGCATTTTCACTTATATAAACCAGGTTTTCATAGCTGGATGCCTGATGAAACTCTACATTAATCTGGTCGGCAATATCTCCGGCATATTCATCGCCGGAAGCATTACTGGCTTTTCTCATCGTTCCGCTACCTTGGTATAAACCCTGCAAAAGCAGATTCAGTGTCAGCACCTTATTTGCGGGCCAGGTTGTGGTTTCCGCAAAAACTCCTGGTGAATAAGTGAATGCAGGGTTATAAGAAAAAGCCATATACTGGTAGGTGGTCGAAGGGGTGAGTCCACTGTGGATATAAGTGTTTTCAGATCCGGCATAAAGCACCTCCCCTCCGCCCGGGATTGTCATTCCGGGCTGATATGCTGTTCCTGCAACCGGCTCGCCAAACATTCCATCGGACGCATAGCAGAGAAGTACAGGCAGGCTAAGGGTGTTTGGTTCCCAGGCAATTTCAATCTGAGTACTGCCGGAAGGTGTAGCACCCAGATCAGTCGGATTGTCAATCTGACTAATTAAATCACAGTTCTTAAGCCAGGTAACTTCCGAGTCTGTCCTGAGGGTGGAGTCGAACGCTACACCGGAGGCTTCGTCTCCTTTAAGCATAAACTGAAGCCAGGGAATCAGATAGCGATTGATTACCTGATGCTGCTGCGCCCGGTTTATGGTCGGGGAAGGACTGCAGGTGCCTTCACCGAAGGCGCAGTAAAAGTTGTACTCTGCCATTTGACAGTGACTACCGCCGGTTATGTTGATATAGGTTTTACAATCACTTTGCAGCGCATTGTACATTGGAATCTGGTGATTGGGTGGCGGGGTGACACAGTCATTGCCCCCTGCCAGTAACAGGGCAGGTATGCCAAGTCCGGAAGCCGCATTGATGGCCGAAGGCGTGGTTTCCGCTGCAGACAGCGTGGCAATAGCTTTGATGGACGGCGACTGCTGAGCAGCCAGAAAAGCCGCTCCGCCACCCATACTATGGCCCATCACACAATTCATACTATCAATGCGCTGATAAAACAACGAGGTGCTACTTTCTCCCAGTATCTGCATTTGCGAAGCCACAAAAGCCAGATCAGTAGCAAAGGCACTGTGAGATGGAAATAGCGAGCCTTCTGTTTTCGGGAAAGCAATGATGAAGCCCCGGGGCACAAGGGCCGTCCAGATATTTTCATACGCACTCCAGGTCATAGTGAATCCATGGCCAAAAATAAGCACAGGGAATTTATCCATTACGGATGTGGTAACCGGCACATTACTACCTGCCACATCCGCCGGATAATATATTTCGGTGGCCACACTGCGGTTGTTTCTCGAAGCATCAGAGAATGTTTGTGAGGTTTTTCCGATTTCATAGGGCTGTGCATTCCCCGTTATAAAAAAGATACAAATCAGGACGAAGGCGGGGATCAAACGTCTGATTATTCCTGGATGTGCCATACTGCCCATTTTTATTCAAATATAAGCACAATCAGAAATTTTTCCAACATTATTAACGGATTTTTATTGATAAACATAGCCTAACAGAAATGCTGAATCCCTCTATATACCATTCCGGCATACAGAGGGATTCAGGGGTAGATGTCATCTTTACTTAGCCATCCGTCAGGGTGTCTCAGCCCCAACAAACCCTGCCGCGTTGTTGTCAATGATGGTCATGTCAGCGGTATCAACTACACCATCGCCGTTTACATCGGTGGGTAGGTATCCGTTAATAAAGTTAGCCGCATCGTTGTCAACCGGGGTCATGTCAGCAGTATCTACTGAGCCGTCCTGGTTTACATCGCCACTATAGATCATATACTGGCCGGTAACCATTTGCAATAGATTGCCGCCATAAGCTTTGGAAGGAGCATCAAAAGAATAACTGATTGTTCCTGCTGCCAGTGAAACCGGCGAAGCAGTGGTTGTTGCGATGCTATTGCGGTGCCTTATGGTTATGTAATAAGAGCCGATGAGCGTGCCGGGAACAATAATAGTTGCCTGCCCGTAAGTTGTCAGGATAACCGGTAGCGAAGTGTAAACAATATTATTGTAATTGGAGCCGCTGTGCAATTCAACTACGATCTGATCGGCAATATTGAAACCAAATTTAGGACCGTTTTCATCGCTTGCCTGACGCATGAACAAGGTTCCAGCGTATAAACCCTCAAGGAAAAAAGCGAGGTTCAATTGTTTAGCCGGACCCCAGTGAATGCGGTTAAAGGGGTCGTTCTCAAAAGCTTCACCAGCGAAACTTCCTGTAGCATTTACAAAAGTCAGACTTCCGGCATCTAAGCTTTTCCGCACATTGTATTGACCTCCCCAGTTATTTGTGGGGAACACCACGTTTTCGAGAATCATTTCCTCGCTGTTATCAATGCAGAGTAAAGGTGCCTGACCATTCATGCCATTTCGGAACTCGCAATTGTTAAATGCACCTGAACTCCCGGGAGCAAGATAAATACCCTGCCCGTTCATATATTCAAAAATTGCATAATTGCAATGCAGCCAACCACCGCTGTTTACCTGAAATGAATAGCGATCAGCAGGCGTATTTCCGGTAACCAGTGATGTTTCTCCTTCGTTACCTTCAATATAACAATAGCCTCCCGCATTCAGGTTGAATGATCCACCGGTTTTAAATTTCAGGGTTGAGGAACTAATTCTAAAATCGCCCCCATCATTGATTATAATATTTTTACAATTAACCGTATTACCAATTTGGACAAATAAAGATCCCTGGTCAACAATCAAGGAATTGGTAATTTCGGATGTCTGCATGTCGCAGTATTTCGGCAGAGACCCAATGTTTATTCTTAGATTATAGAAAGAACTCCCATTTTGCGCCAAAACCATACTATTTTGATTTCCATAAATCTCAACGGTACCACCTTCCGGATTGAAGCCGGGCGATTGTGCCATGAATCCTTTCTGCGACCGGATAACTCCTCCGCTAATATCCGAAGTGAAGCTATAGGGTGCAATATCCTGAATGGTAATTGCATGGTCAGGAAAATTGAGTTCACCGCCATTCATGGTAATAGAAGCATTTGCATAGTTTGGCCATTGACATACCGTTTCGTTACCACCATAAATATTGATGGTACCACCATCGGTAAAAATAAGATTTCCACCAAGATCAGCAGAGTGACCGGCATCCTGATAAAGATTGATGGTGCAACCCGGATTAACATAATAACTCCCTCGTATGCCGTCATCAGCCAAATCGAGTGCTGTGAAGGTTCCGTTACCCAGAATGTCTATAGCACCTGCAGTCCAGTCGTATTTGTTACATACTACTAACAGGTTAATATTGCCGTTGTAAATTCTTAACGCGCATCCCAGGGGCTTGTTAACTTCGAGGATATTGAAGGTTTCACTTGAATGGCAATACTGATGATAATTGCCGCCATTGAAAACAACCCGGCTTGTTCCTTCAATAAAAGCATTTGTGCCTCCACTGTTTTCCCAGTTGCCCCCGACTTGAATAATTGAGTTTCCCGCATCAAATACCCCTGAATCAATATGTAGATCGCCTTTGACATTAACTACGTTTGTGTAAGTAGTGTTGATAGTTGCTGTTCCTGTCTGGTTGAGTACCAGGTGATTGAAAAAATCGTTGGTATTAGGCATGATAATTACATCTGAGCCAATAAGTCTTACAGTTCCGTCACCAAACTGCATGGTCCCATTACTGATAATGCCTTTTGCAATTACATCCTGTGAAATAAAGCTTATTATGCTTGCTCCGGCTTCAGTTCTCAGGTTCCCGTTTATGGTTAACGCTTGTGTGGAGGAAGCGGTGAATCCAAGAAAATAACTACCTGTTTTTGAACTCACCAGGTTCCAAAACGAACTGCTGGTTGAATGACTGTATATGGATTTGTTTGATGAACCCAAAAAGAAAACCGTACCGGAACCCAGATTTGCATTTGAACCTGAATTAAAATACCAGTTTCCATAAATGTGCATAACGGGGTTTGCCGAAATGGAGGCAGTTGCTCCTGAGTTCCAGTTAATGTTACCCTGCATGATTAACTGCCCGGAAGCATTGTTCATGGCAAGGTTACCGTTCACCACTGTACTGCCGGCAACCTGCAGAATAGCATTGCCAATTGTGAGTGATCCGGTAATGGTTAAGTTGTTGCAATCTGCCGCCGAACTGACTACCGGCATATTGGTAACTC
>JBBQIQ010000184.1:0-7111 GCA_038325075.1 Bacteroidales bacterium
GTGATAAGTTCGGGCTGAACTTTGGGCCCCGGTAAGCTGTCACGGAAAATATGCGCTGCGATATAGGTTTCGGGTAAACGTCCGATGTCACCGTTGTAGAGATAACCCAATTGGATCAGGTTATTGTAGTCACCTATATACATGCCTTTGCATTTAATGAAAATGCGCTGACCAACTTTGTATTCGTTGTAAAGCGAGGTTTTGTCGATTGAAAGTTCAATTCCACCGGTTTCATCCTGAATGGTCATTTTTTTGTACAGGTTCCCACTTTGATCGTTTGCATTAACAATTCCGCTGATGATGATATCCTCTTCAATCAGTTCGAAAGCTGTGTAAGATGCTTTGAGTTCAGCGATGGTTGTGTTAGCGTCAAAATCAACGGTGGGGATGTTGATTGGGGGTTCGTCGAATTCACCGTCAACACAGGCGGTAAAAGTGGTTGATGCAAGAGTTAAAAAGAGTCCTGCGAAAAGTTTCCAGTAATTTTTCATATTATTTGATTGTTTTTTCTTGATTTGAAATTAGAAACGGAACCCGATATTCAGGAAAAATGTTCTTCCGTAATAATAGAAATATTTCGGTGGAAATTTATTGATGTTTTTTGTTGCGAAGTCAAAACGCATCTGTTCGTATCCACCGGTGATGATTTCCTGGTTGTCCAGAATGTTGCTTACGCTGAAATTCAGGTTCAGGTAATATTTATCCATCAGTCTGAACGATTTGCCAATGGAGGCATCGAGCGTCATACCACTGGGGAGCTTTTCCTGTTTGGTAATCTTATTGATAAGGGCATCGCCTTCCCCGAGATTGGAAATTGCCAGTGAAGTTCGCCTCTCAGGATTGAAGTCGAGGTAAATGTTGTCGTAATAATTCACATTAACATCAATAAACAGGAATCCGGGGCCGGCATATTTTAACCCGAATGAAGCTGCCGTTTGCGGGGTTCCCGAAACATAGAAGTACTTGTTGTAAATCGTTTTGGTAATATCTGGTATCAAACCGTTTTCAACAGTAATCACGGCTGTCGGACGATTGGTGTAACGATAATTGCCAAGGTTGGCAGCAGCAACCACCGAGAAAGCGGAAGTTAATTTTACTTCAGCACCCGCTTCAATTCCCTGGTGAACTTTGCTGATGTTGTACATCGCATGGTTCACGAAAGTGCGGAGTGAATCGTGATAAAAGCTGTTGATTTCGTTCTGATTGCTGAACATGGTGTGGTAAAGGGTAAATCGGGCTTTCACCATAGGTGCACGCAAATGATAGCTTAACTCACCGCTCACTATATCTTCACTTTTCAGATCAGGAATTACGGCATCGCGGACCCTTGACGAAAGGTAGGAGTTGCGGATGTTGGGCGCACGGGTTATAATGGCTGCATTACCTTCTATAAAGTGACGTCCGGTAATTTTGTAAGTTGCACCGGCTTTAACAGCGTAGTCAAGGAAATCATGTTTTTCACCATTCCCATAAGAAGCATCCGGATAACGGCCATTGCGCATCATTCCTTCGCGCCAGAATGAGGTATAGGTTAACTGAAGTCCTGCATAATAGTCAAACTTATTGGTGGTGAAATTGACAACGCCCCATAAATTGCCATTCGTCTGATGCATTTTATAGTCATAGCCGAATTTGTCGTCAACTTTTACAGTCTGGTTGGGATTGTTCAGGTCGTTCTGCACCGTGGTGTCGTTGCCCGGGAAGTCACGTTCGGCGAACTGGTCAATGTCAACCCAATAGCTGCTACCAAGCAAATCCTGAATGGTTTTGTAGTAACTTCCGGTGTTTGAAGTAAGTTCAATTCCGCCGTCAATCTTGATCTTCTCGTTTAGCTGATGATTGATAAAAGAGGAGAGGTTCATCTGCTGCTGATCGGTATGACGGTTTTCGATGATGTAACGACCCTGTTTGCCTTCAAGGTTAGCAAGGTAATTTGTCTGGTATAGTTTGTCCCAGTTTATCTGGCTAACCGATTGGTCATTCTGCCAGGCTTCGGTAATGGTTTCCGCGATGGCCGGATCATAATAAATCCCGCTGGGATCTGTTCCGGTTGACGGGAAATAACTTGGCAAATAGCGGTAATAGTCCGGCCTTGGGTCAGAGGAATTGTACCAGTTGAGTGCGGTTGTTCCTGTTTTGCCGAAAAGGTAAGATACAGCGCTGGTAACCTGTGTTTTATCGCTTAATTTCCAGTAATGGTTGAGAATAACCACCGGCTGGTTCATAATGCGTTCCCTGGCATTGCGTTTTTCGCCATTCTGATATCCCCAGTTTGGATTGTAATAATTGCTGCCGGTAAGATCGTATGCTTCCTGAACCGATCCGCCCTGCATGCCACGGCGAACCGGTGCAGCAAAGGCAGTGAGTGCAAGGCTGTGTTTATCATTGATTTTTCTTTCAACTCCCAGGAACCAGCCCCAGCCGTCATAATAAGTACCTTCAACATACCCTTCCTGGCCCCAGCGGCGTGAGCCACTTACGGTCAAAGCCCAGCCATTGTCCATCATACCGGTGGAATGGGTGAGCATAAGACGGTTTGTATAGGATCGGTTGGTCATGCTGTAGGTGAGTTTTGTCTGGGCACGCTGCTGCGATGCACGGGTAATGATGTTGGTTACGCCGCCAAGATTTCCAAATGAGAAAGAAGCAGGTGCTAGTCCGTTTTCAGAAACTTTATTGCGGGTAGCATCGTTTAATCCGCCCCACAAAGCCCATGTTGTGCGCCCTGTTTCTACATCACTGATCGCTGTATTGCCAATGTAGGTGCTGTTCAGGTCGTTGTCGTAACCGCGCATTCTGAAATAAGCCGGGCCAAAAGTGTAAGAAGCGATTGACTCGAACACATCGTTACTTGAGCTTAACAAACCTGAAATATTCTGGCCTTTTGAATCATCGTCAGAGTCAAGCGAAGCGATGTTTACTTCCGACATTCCTCCGCTCAAGGCGTCGGAAGCCATGGCATGTAACATTTTGATGGTGCCAAGGTTGGTTGTTTCGGCGACCCTGATCTGCTGGATAAAGTCCTGATAGCCAGAAGCGGTGAACTCTACCATGAGGTCGCCCGGTGTCAGGCCGGCTAATAAGAACATTCCCTCAGCATCGGAAATGGTTTGCTGGGTCGCTACCCTTACCGTAACGGATGGAATTGCTTTCCCACTCTCTGAATCGGTTACCCTGCCGGTAATGGAGCCGGTTTGAGCGTACAATCCTAACAGCGGGCTTAGTGCCAGCATTAAGATTAAAAACTTTTGTTTCATGTGAATCTATTTAAGAAGAGTAAAGTTGTATTCCTGGTCGTCTTTTTTCATTCCGGGACAGAAACCGGCAGTTTAACAATTTTTGTGCAAATGAACGAAAAATTGTGGCTTGTGGGGAAATAATGTTTTAAATAAAAAAAGAATTCCGCTTTCGTACAATGGTTTAATATCAGAATATAAATATCTTTGTTGCCCCCAATTTCACAGTGGGGCTCTCCTGCAATTAACACCTACTTATGATATTCTTTTCCAGAAGTTTCGGTTTTTCCAGAATTTTCCTTTTCATCCTGCTTTCTGCTTTATCGGTTTCGGCCTGTGCCCAGGAAAAAACCTACAAGGCTTCCTGCATCGCTTTCTACAACCTCGAAAACCTGTTCGATACGATTGATGATCCGAATACCAACGATGCAGAATTTTTACCGGGCGGTATGAACAAGTGGACAGCAAAGCGGTATCAGGATAAGCTCATAAATATGGCGAAAGTAATTGGTGGTATTGGCGCTGAAATGGTTAAAGGAGGGCCGACCGTAATCGGGCTTTCCGAAATTGAGAACCACGGCGTACTTGAAGACCTGATTAACACACCGCCATTAAAAGATTTGGGCTATGCCATTGTACATTACGATTCGCCCGATAAACGCGGTGTGGATGTCGCTATGCTTTATAAACCTTCGGTATTTAAAGTTAAAAATTCCACAACCAATACGCTTTATATGCCCGGCCGGACTGATTTTTACAGCCGTGATCAATTGGTCGTAACCGGTGAACTTGACGGAGAGCGGATCAGCATTATCGTCAATCACTGGCCATCGCGCCGCAGCGGCCCGGAATACCGTGAGGAAGCTGCCAAACTCAGCCGCAAACTGAGCGATTCACTCTACCGTGAACATAAAAATGCTAAAATCTTCATTATGGGCGACCTGAATGATGACCCCACCGATAAAAGCGTTTTGAAAGTTCTTGGGGCCAAAGGGAAGAAAGAAGAAGTAAGGAAAGGAGAACTGTACAATCCAATGTGGCAACTTCACCGCGATGGGATTGGTTCACTGGCTTACCGCGATGCATGGAATCTTTTTGATCAGATCGTTATATCGGAGCCATTAATTTCGGACAATGGCAAAGGCTGGAAATTCTATAAAGCCAAAGTTTACAACGAAAAGTTTCTAATTCAGAAAGACGGTCCTTATGCCGGATATCCTTTCCGTACATTTGCCGGAGGGGCTTATGCCGGAGGATACAGCGACCATTTCCCGACCTATCTTTTTATAGTCAAAGAAAAATAGTGCACTCACCTTTAACATCTTTTAGGTTTTATTTTCTGAAAATTGATTTAATTTAGCACACTAATCTGATTTTTTGTGAAAGACAGTCTGGTAATCATCCCAACATTCAACGAAAAGGAAAACATAGAGCGGATTATCCGTAAAGTATTCTCGTTAAATAAGGAATTCGATATCCTGATTGTTGAGGATAATTCTCCGGATGGGACTGCAGAGATTGTGCGAAGTCTGATGCAGGAATTCCCGGGGCGGTTGCACATGGAAGAGCGCAAGGGTAAACTCGGACTCGGAACCGCATACATCCACGGCTTTAAATGGGCATTGCAAAGGAAATACGAGTATATCTTTGAAATGGATGCCGACTTTTCACACAATCCCGAAGACCTGCTGAAGTTATACGATGCCTGTGCCAATCAGGGTGGCGATGTAGCCATCGGATCACGCTATATTAAAGGAGTGAATGTGGTTAACTGGCCGATGGGCAGGGTATTGATGTCTTACTTTGCCTCCTATTACGTGCGGTTGATTACAAGCATGAAAATAATGGATACCACAGCCGGCTTCAAATGTTATCGCAGAAATCTGCTCAATACCATTGATTTCGACCGGATAAAGTTTACCGGCTATGCCTTCCAGATCGAAATGAAATACACTGCCTGGAAACTTGGTTTTAAAATAATAGAAGTACCTATTATATTTACCGACCGTACCGAAGGCACCTCCAAAATGAGCAGTGGGATTTTCCGTGAAGCAATCCTGGGTGTAATTCAACTCCGGTTTAAACGCATCAGGCCAAGAAAGACTGCCTGAACCAGGCAGACCCTCCGTTTATTAATTTGTATCTTTGCAGTTTAACCTGAATATCTTGGGAGGATATTTTTTCGTATGAATATGAAAAAGAAGTTTCTGATCTCTGCTGCCACAATCGTTAACGAAGGGCAGGCCTTCATTGGCAGTGTTTTAATAAACAACGGCCTTATAAGTTTGGTGGTTAAAGGCGTTCACCACCCCGATACCATTGAAGGCGCTGAAGATGCCGGGGTAATTGATGCACACGGGAAATGGCTGCTTCCCGGGGTCATCGATGATCAGGTGCATTTCCGCGATCCGGGGTTGACTCACAAAGGAGATCTTTTCACAGAAAGCCGGGCTGCAGTTGCCGGGGGAGTCACTTCCTTTATGGAAATGCCGAACACTGTTCCTAACACCCTTACCCAGGAATTACTTGAACAAAAATTTAAGTTGGCCAGGGAAAAATCATTGGCCAATTATTCATTCTACATGGGCGCCTCAAACGATAACCTGACGGAAATCGTAAAAACCGACCCCAGGACAGTTTGTGGCATCAAGGTATTTATGGGAGCATCCACCGGTAATATGCTGGTTGATAATCCTGATACACTTGAAGGTATTTTCAAACATTCACCAACCCTGGTTGCGGTGCATTGCGAAGATGAAGAAACCATTCGCTCGAATACAAGTCTCTTCCGGGAGCAATACGGAGAAAATATCCCCATAAGTGCCCATCCACTGATACGCAATCGACAGGCCTGTTTTAAATCCAGTAAACTTGCTGTTGAATTGGCTCAAAAACACAACACCAGGCTACATATTCTGCACCTCTCAACTGCCGATGAGATGGTGCTGCTTTCGAACAAGCCGTCCAATTCAGGTAAGCGTATTACAGCCGAAGTGTGTGTGCATCACCTGTGGTTTTCCGATGAGGATTATAAAAGACTTGGCTCCCGCATTAAGTGGAATCCGGCCATCAAATCTGCCTCTGACCGGGAGGCATTGCTCGCAGCTTTGCTCGAAGGCCGGATTGATGTAGTTGCCACAGACCATGCTCCGCATACGGCTGAGGAGAAATCAAAAAGCTATTTTTCCTGTCCCTCAGGTGGCCCATTGGTTCAGCATTCGCTGGTTGCCATGCTTGAAATGAGCCGGGATGAGAAATTATCACCGGCAATGGTTGTCGAGAAAATGTGCCATGCCCCGGCCCGTATTTTCGGGGTCGATCGCCGCGGTTTCATCAGGCAGGGCTATCATGCCGACCTGGTGCTGGTTGATCCTGAATCGCCCTGGACGGTTGAACCGGATAATATCCTCTATAAATGTGGTTGGTCCCCTTTCGAAGGGCAGACTTTCCATTCAAAAATTACCCATACTTTTGTCGGCGGTCACCTGGCATGGCTTAACGGTGGTTTTGATGAGTCGCATTTGGGCGAGCGCCTTTTATTTAACCGTTAGTATTTTCTGAATTATCTGATTCCTATGCAAAAACTCTGTTATTTTTTCCTTTCGCTGATAGTACTGACTTCGTGTTCGAAAGCAACTGTTAAAAAGGAGAAATTTGATGATGGCAAAATTAAGTCAGAAAAGACCTATCAGAAAGCCGGTGGAAAAGAAAAATTAGTCAAAGAAGTGCAATACCATCCCAACGGGCAGAAATACATGGAGGGAAGTTACAAGGATGAACTTCGCGATGGCTATTGGGCTTCATGGTATAAAGACGGAAAGTTATGGAGCGAAGGGGTCTTTGTAAAAGGTGAAAGCCATGGCAAGCGCACAGTT
>JBBQIQ010000185.1:0-7094 GCA_038325075.1 Bacteroidales bacterium
CATGTAGGCTTGGGCATTCAAATAAACCGGGGCTGTTAGTGCCAAAAACAACAGAATGACGCTTATTCCTTTATCGATTGTATTCATGGTTTTGCGTTTTAAAAGTGAATAATGAACTTTTGACGAATTTTGTTCTTTTGCTTCTATTAAGGACACAGCATGCCGTGTCCTTACAAACTAACAGGGTGCAATCATCAATTTACCGCAGGCAATTCCCAGTCCGCTTTGCAGCCGGTACAGATACACCCCCGGCTTTACCCCTTCGGTTTGCCATACTGTTTTTTCGCCGGTTATCGGAAAAGAGGTAATTGGCCGGCCGGTGATATCGGTAATGGTGATGGTGCCGTAAGGCAATGAATTATGAACTTCAAAAACTACAAAATCGTTTGTTGGGTTAGGATATGCTTTAACAATTCTATCCTCAGTGAACATATCGTTTACTCCGACTCCTTCACAAGTCAAAAACTGTATAGCAAAAAATGCATCATCCGAATAGCTTCCTAATGTATAAGAAACATAATCGCTTGGTAAGGAGCAGCCATCACCAGAGCCAGCAGGTTCTCTCGAATTTATCAAGGGTAACCCATTTATAATTCCAATGCGTTCAACAAGAGTATACTCCACTTCATCTTCATCAGGAATATTATATAGAATTTTAAACAAAGTATCCCTGAGTATTGATCTCTTTAGTTGGATACCATTTATCAGCATTGTATCTGTCTGAATTGTTTTTACCGGTAGTATTGAAGAGCAGGCAGAATCGCTCCAGTTGTAATAATGACCGGCTGATCTGAAGGTTGAATAAATATCACCGGCATTGTTGTTAAAATTAAAGTATAAATATACACGGTTATTCACGAACCTGTATACGGAATCGTTGCTATACCTTGTATAAAATGTCATTAACGTCGAAATTGACTTATTTCCATTCCAGCCCGGTTCACTAATATTGCCTATAATACTATAAGCTTTGTTATTAATAATCGTATCACCTTTTAAACCCAATACCAGATGTCCGGCAGGCATTCCATTCCACCCGGTGATACAGTATTCCCAGGTTGCACCTGGCATTGGCCATGTTTGCGCATGTAAATTGTCAACATTCCCTGATAAAACACCCAGGTAAAGGGTAAGTACGAATAAAAGCCTGTTTCTTCTTATTGTCGGTTTCATGATGTCAAGACTTTAGTGTGAAATTAATAATTTTCCTGTTTCCCATTCTATTCCATTTCCGATTCGAAATAAATAAAACCCCGGCTTTACTCCTTCGGTTTGCCATACGGTTTTTTCGCCGATTACAGGAATCTGAGCTATTTCCCTACCATAAATATCGGTTATGGTGATGGTGCCGGTATGTTTAGGTTTCTGTAATTCAAACAATACATATTCTTTAGCCGGGTTAGGATAAACTTTTACAGCATTTACAGCAAGAGGTTTTTCATGCACGCTCACAACGGTAGTATCCCTTACCTGAATCATCCAAACCTGGTAACTTCCATTGGTGGTGGGGCACTCAACCTGGCCTGAATTAAAATCATAAATTGATGATGCAATAACATAACTGCCATCTCCATTGTCAACAACTCCTGATTCTATTCTTTCATATCCATTGCCTCCTATACATTGCTGCCATATTAGTTGCCCCACGCTGTCAATTCTTAAAACCCAAATATCACTGATCCCCGGACCGGCAGAATGATTGCCTGTCACATCTCCATCAAATGACTCAGCTTCCCCAAATACAATAAACCCGCCATCTTCGGTTTGAAAAACACAATCAGCAAATTCCCTTCTTGTTCCTCCATAGCATTTGCTCCAGAGAATATTACCGGCAAAATCAATTTTTATCAGCCAGATATCACTGGTTTGATTACCATAGTTATCGTATCCTAAATGGTATCCTGCCCCTTCAACATCGCCATCACCGGAATGGGCAACACCCACCAATAAATAACCATCATCAATTTCAACTATACTGTTAATCCACTCGTCATCACTGCCACCATAACATTGTTGCCATTCTACATTGGCTATAGAATCCAATTTGAACAAAACGATATCGGTATATATACTGAAATATTCACATTCAATATTACCCCCTGTTGCCTGATAGGATCCTGCCGTTGCCAAAATACCCTTATCTGAGGTTTCAATGATCGCGTTCGAAAAATCGCCATTGTCATGGCCAATCGTAAAGTCCCAAACCTTGTTGCCCAATCTGTCAAGTTTTACCATCCAGGCGTCGTAACTACCATAATGATTCGTAATATCACCATCAGCAGAACAGGTGTAACCATAAGCAATAACACCACCATCGGAGGTGATAGTTGCTGCATTTCCTTTATCGATGCAGGTACCCCCATAAATCTTTTCCCATAAAATATCTCCGATTTCATTTATCTGAAGAATCCAATAATTTAATGCATTAGGATAAGGATCGAAAGAAATGTCGCCATCTGATGATGATGACCCACTGGTAATGAAATATTTGCCAATACCTGCACTCATAATCCTACAGGGCTTTTCTGCTTTCGTCCCCCCTAACGACTTTTCCCACACAAGATTACCGCCTGTATCTGTTTTATAAAGCATTATGTTATAATTACCCGGGTATCCGATATAATGATCGGATGCGATGATATATCCGTCCCCATCGTTAACCATGTCATAGGCTACGTTATCGCCAGACCCCCCGAAACAATTCTGCCATTCAAGAATAAGAGGCTGGGAAAATCCAAATGTGTGGTAAATCGTAAACAAGATCAATATAAGGAACTTTTTTTTCATATCAGGGATATTATAAAAAGCAGGGACACGATGTATCGTGTCCCTGCCCAATATTAGCTACTTACTTACAATCAGTTTAACTGATTTCAGAAATCCTGCAACCTTTATCGTAATGATATAAGATCCGGAAGGAACAACGCGGGTATCCCAGAGTTTCTGGCCATGGTTTCCCGAAAGGTTTATGGTTTCAATACGTTTGCCGTTGGCATCGGCTATTTCGAGAACAGCAACCGATTCCTGATGAGGAAGTGTGTAATCTATCGCGGCCCAGTCACTGGCAGGGTTGGGTTTTACCGATATACTTAAGCCATAAGCTTCGCCCAAAAGGTTGGGGTTAGCTATGGTGTTTTTGTAGGATTCTTCTCCATCGAGTGATTTACAATCATTGAAATCGGCCCCATAAAACGACTCGAGTATTCCCCTGGCCTGTGCACCTGCACTTCCCTCACTTGCAAGGGCATACTCGTTAAGCATATTTAGTTCGCTTTGGGTAAGTTGATCCACTTTGCGTCCTTCGTTGAATAATGTTTGCTCCAATTGAAGCAAACTTATGTATCTGTTATGCTCAGTTATATCATTTTGCTGTAGGTTGTACATTTGAGGAAATGTATTTGCTAAAGAAAATGCAGCACTGAAGTTTCCTTCCTGCAGATAGGTGGCAATAATCTGTTTATCAGATTCGATTCCACCTAAATTACTTAACCAGTTACGAAGTTGAATAACATCCAACTCATCTTCATTCAGGATACTGCGTATTATATCATTGGCAGATCGGTTTCTATCATGACTGTAACGGGCCATTTCCTGTAGCAAAACAGTTTTATAGGTTGTGCCGGTAGCAATCTGCCTGAGAATATCAATCATGTATTCTGGTAATGGAATTTCCTTTTCCGCAACGTATTTTAGAAGTTCCTCACCTCTTAGTTCATCAGGATTGGCAGCCAGAATATCAAAGATAACAGATTCGGTAAATACGTCTGTTTTATCAGCAACCAATTTCAACACTTCTTTCGAAAGATGGGGAGAATCGCCCAGCAATTCAGCACGCAATGACCACATATCACCGGAAGTAGAAGTATTGATCTCAATCTCTTTTTCAATGGTAGAACCTCCGTCTTTGAACTGGTTAAACAATATCTCAACATTGTCATAATTTAATGAAGCTAATGCAAAATCAACTTCACTTTCAAGTTTTTGTTGCGTATTCATAACCACATCCCTGCCATTATGGCCACCATAGTGTGATGTACAGGAATTGGCTGTATTTACAGGGATAAGAGAAACGTAACCGATTTTTTCAGGAGTCTCATTCGGACAGGTAATGCAGTAATGATAATTTATTGGATTTACTCTTTCATTATAAATGTGCCAGTTAGCTCCATCCCTTGAAAATGTATTTCCTGCTGATTGTGTAGGACTCCCTTGCCAAAACTGAATTCCAATATCATCATCCAGAATGTTTCCCGTTATGTAAAAATCCGCCCAGTTGCCTGTGTTTTTATTGCATAAGTAAGTAAGGCCTTTTACAGCAGATATATCTTCGAAATTTTTTCCATAAGCATAATTTCCGGCACTCAGCCCCGTGAATTCGTTTTTGTATATTTCAGAAACGGTTTCGCAATTAATTGACCCAATGCCAAAATAGTCTGCTAATGGGGCACCATCTGCTTTGAAAAACTTATTCTCTTCAATTGCAAAACCGGTGGACTTTTCAAGGTAAATGCCGTAAGAACATTGCTCTGTGCTGAATTGGTTTTTGCTCAGGTAAAAATCCGAGTTAATGATTATCGGATTCCAAACATTACTTACTTCAACTCCAATAGAATTATTACTAAACACTGCCCGGTTTACGTAGAAAGTGTTTGTGTTTAGACTCCCATTACCTGCATAAATAGCAGTCCTGAAACCTGTAAAGGTACATTTATCATATTCTGATTCAGGGCAGGGTGTTTGTGGGGTGTTGCAGAAGGCGTTTACCTTAAACCCTGCGCTATATGCAGCTATGGCCTGGTTGTAATCAGATATGGCAAGGGCATCGGGCGACAGGCTAAAATCGCAGCCATTGAATCTGACACCATTTACTATGCTGAGGTCAACATGTTTGTAGAAGGTATATATATTATGGTAATCCCCGTCAAGAGTAAATGAGCAATCATTGAATACCGCCTGATAGTCCATTGTTTTAGTGGAATCATTTGGATGGAAGTTTCGATAATTCAAAGCATGTACCGATCTTATATTGTTAATGAATTTAGTTTTTTCATCTGCAAACACAATACCACCGGTTTTGGTGTAATCACCTGGTTTCCATAGGTTAAGCGCACAAATGGCATTTTCTATGGTAGCATCGTTGAGAATAACACGCCCTTGTTGGTAATTTCCGTTGGAATCTGGCCATTGGTGGGCTGTGCTATTGCCCCAAACTTCGATCCCTTGCCAGGGGTAGTCATGTGCACTGGTAATTATGGCTCCATCAATAATAAGTTTAGCACCTGGTTTAACAATAATTCTACCTGCCACAGGCATCTTGACCTCTTTAGTTATTGTTAAGGTAGCACCAGATTCGACATAAAGATCCTGATATAATTTAATTGCAAAGTCCCACGTCTCATCCTCGGTAATGTATAATGGGTGAATGTAACTTCCTCTTTCCTTTACATATTTATGCATTGGCATGTTATTTACCTTGAAAATGTTTTTATATAATGATAATGCTCTATGCATCCGACCAGCATATTTGGGACTGATATATCGAGGATTAGGCATGCCTGCCATTAAAGGATAAGGGCCTGGCTGAAATTGCCAAAAACAATTATGAGTTAAATAACATACATATCCTTGAGGAGGATTACAAGTACAACTGGGTTCAGCACATAATCCGAAAATGTCATCAAGAAAATCATAATGACTGATTTGCCTATATTCACCGTCATAGGTATGATGTAGACCTAAGGCATGCCCGTATTCATGAGCAATATGGTGAATGTGATCGTGATAAACAACGAATGGCCAATACATTGAATGAGCTGTTAGAACGTAGGATTGGTTATAAGTCTGGTTAACAGCATAATAACCCCAGTATGGTGGTTGCGGATCTGGCATCGTAAAAATATGGCTCATAGCCTTTTTGTAGTCGGGGTGATTCTGTTCTAAGTATTGAATAACTAAATCTCCATCAAGAGTCCTATGCAGTGTTGTATTCCTAATAAATATTATTTCATTAAGCTCAAACCGGATTTTAGTGTCTGTAATATAATCAATAGTCGGTTCACATGTTAACGAATATTCTTTAGGAACAGAGTTAGAATACCATTCATTTAAATATGTAAACATTGAATCAACACCTGCTCTGAATTCAGGGGAATCAACCCAACCGCCTGTTCCATCATCTTTTTGACAAACAATCCAATTTACCAAAATTGTTTTAATAGGTGTGTTTTCAGTAGGTATCCAATGACCAGGTGTTCTGTATTTTTCTAACCATGTATTACTGCTGTTATCAGCACCATAATACATCATATCATATCCCTGATTATGCAAACTATCATGAATACCGCATGGCCAATTGTTTTGTGAAATTCCCTTGATATTTATAAATAGCAAAGGCAAAAACAAACACCATAACAGTAAAAAAGGTATACTCTTAAAATTCTGAATACTAAGAAAAAGGAACTTTGTTCTATTCATCCTTTTATCATTAGTACTAATGAATTCCACAATGAGATGTTGCGAACTCAGGGGGGTGGGGGGGTAATTGCTTGATTTTCATAGCTTTGTGTTTTTAAATTAATAAATAGTTGGTAATTATTGGGTAAAACTAAATCTATTCAGGTTGACTCTATGTTAATGACAAGTATCTCCCCCGCTATCTCCCTATTTTATTGTCAAACATTATCTTACAACTCAAATCTTAATCAAGATAATAATGGAAACCTAAAATCAATGCATTTTGTATTGAATATTGAGCACTAAAATAAAACATATTCAACCGGAATGCAATAGCTTTTGGTAAAAATTAATGAAAATTTGTTAATATAGAATGATTCTAAATTATAAGAATGGTAATTGTCCATCCATTTATAGTGATACGACATGTTGTGTCTAAATCAAATTGAACAAAGAACCAGCAAAAAAATAAGGAATTAAACCAGGACATGAGTCCACCTGACTTTGACCATCAAAACTTATCAAAAAACCACAAATCTTTCTAAATTTGCGCTTCGCCTGAATTTCAGGATTGGATTCATCTGTAAAACATAACTCAACGATACAATGAAAGGTTCTATTGCAATTCTGGCAGGCGGTGG
>JBBQIQ010000186.1:0-6982 GCA_038325075.1 Bacteroidales bacterium
CATAATGCCTTCGGCGAGTTTGTATCCGATATAGAAATCAATTTCTTGTCCGAGATTTTTGTCCATCATTTTTGATGGGTCATCCGGATTGAGAATATTGGCGGCAGCGCTGAACAAATGAAAGTCAGCCCCTGCACTGAAGCGGTTTATAGCGTAGTTGGCTTTCAGGTAGATGTTTTGCAGTCCAACACTGTTGATGTGATTGCCCACATAGTAATAGTCCATGTGGCCATTAAACTTGTGATTGGTTCCGTAAAACGGGTTAAAGCTATTGGTCGTGTTGAAACCAGGTTTCGCAGCATCGTCCTGGTTGGTTCCTGAATGGTATTCAAATCCGGGTGTAAAACTGAGCTTTTCATTGATGGCCCACCTGGCATTCAAAGCAAAGTTGATGGCATCGACCTTTATTTCCGGTACATCTAAGCCTGTTTGCTTATATATGCTTGCGTTTATAATCAGAGGCTCTGCTTTATAAGTAGCAATTGTTCCGAAAGTTTGACTGAACCTTGTGGAATAGCTGGTAACTAAACCGTTTTCTTCAACATTTTGTTTGCCATTGTTCAGAAACAGGAAACTGAACGTCAGGTCGTCCCATTTACGGTTAATCCAGAGTATTTGCATCGATTTATAATTTCCTGCCACTGTATAAATTCTATCGCTGAGCTGTTCTTTATCCTGGTTGAATGCAAAACCGGCATGAATTTTCCATTTTGCGGGTTCCCATTTCAAAAGGCCAATGTCGTGGCTTCTGCCTTGTTGTGCCCAGTCAACATTCCCAAGCATCCGGGCATCGTCATAAACCAATTCCATTCTCCCGGCCTTCAGCGAGAGGGTAGGGGAGAACAGATATTCGCCCCAGGCTTCGTGAACTGAGAAGCTGTTGTCGGATAGATTTAGTTGAGAAACATCGCCCCAAACCCTCACATCCTGAAGACTGAACCCGATTTTCATATTGTCATTTTTGTAATTCAGGTTTATCCGGCTTCTTTGCGAAATGAAAGCTGCAGCAGTCATATCTTCAGAGGCCGGAGATTTAAACCCATGGCGATATTCAACCCTTGGCCGTAATTCGCCATTAAGTACAAACTGAGCTTTGGTCAATGCTGGCATGGTAATCACTGCCATCAGTGCTATAACCAGTGATTTTGATGTACATTTCATAGACTTAAAATTTGTTAAGTAATCGAACATTAGACATTAATCCCGATAGCTACAGGATTAGACATTAGACAATGGACATTGGACATTGAAAATTAGACATTAGAAATTAGAAATTAGAAATTTAACCCCTACACCCATTCTTCGCTCAACACATTCCCCTGCACGCCAATAATTGATTTCTTTATGGGAACATTTCTCCCGGCCTGGCTTCTGGCCATCATCGCCATTTGCATAAGACCTGAGCAGCATGGAACCTCCATCATTACCACACTCAGCGTGTTGATATTGCTCTGGCTGATCATGGTAGTCAGCTTTTCTATATATGATTCTTTGTTCGAGTCCAGTTTAGGACAGGCAATCGCCAGGGTTTTACCTTTCAGGTATTGGTTGTGGAAGTTGCCCATTGAAAAAGCCACACAATCGGCAGCAAGCACTACATCTGCATTTTTGAAATACCCGGCCTGTGGATTGAGCAGGTGCAACTGAACCGGCCATTGTCGGAGTTCTGAAGGAGCATCCGCTGAGGGCGACACAGTAATATTATTAATCGCTGCCGCTTCATTGACTTTATTTAAATCAATGTTGAAATCAATCGTTTTTGATCCGGGACATCCGCCACCGCAACCCGTTGATGGGGCAGGGGCTATGGTTGCCCTGGCCTCGTTCAGGCTGTTGAATGTCTGGATAGGTTGATGATCATGATTATGATTTTTATCAGAGCTGGTCAGATTCTCTTCGTTCTTAGGACTCATGTCAATCTCATTTACCTTGATGTAATTAATTGCCTGCTTCAACAGATCTGTTTCGTTGTGGTCGCGCAGGTGCTCCAGGTGGGCCAGAATGGTATTGCGGCCCTTCGGAACCATCAGCTCCATGACTTTAATTTCATCATAAGGCTCGGCTTCACGCTCTTCCATGGTGATGGCTCCTTCAGGGCAATGGCCGATACAAGCGCCCAGGCCGTCGCAGAACAGGTCGCTGATCAGCCGGGCTTTGCCATCAATAATCTGCAGAGCGCCCTCATGGCAATTCGGTACACAATTGCCGCAACCGTTGCACAATTCTTCATCAATTTTAATAATTGTTCTTTTCATTGTTTTATTGGATTGAAATAAGGTCAGCTAATGTTTTGTTTCTCAGGTATTCTATAAACTCAACCGAAAACTTGTCAGCCAGTCCGCCGAAAACGCAGCTTGTAAACGGGCATTTTTGTGTTTCAATGCCACAGTGATGTTCCTCGAGACTCCCTTCTATTAACTCATAAATCTCAAGAAGGTTTATTTTTTTGGGATCACCTTTTAAAGTAAAACCACCTTTTGGCCCCCTGACAGAATCGAGATAATTGTTCTTGACGAGAACCTGCATTACTTTGGCGAGGTGGTTACGCGAAGAATGGGTAACAGATGCAATATGGTTAACATTCAGTGAAACCGGACTACCTGCAATCAGCACCATACTGTGCACTGCCAGCGATGCTGCTTCTGAAATATGAACCACTTTTGCCATCAGATTATCTTAAAGATGTAATTCGGTATTTGAATACGCAAATATACGTACATTTATAAATACCGCGCAAGAAAATCTGAAATATTTTTTAGAAAAATGTAAATGTTTGGAGATTAATTAATTAACTGATCTGATTATTCGAAGTCGGAAGTCAAAAGTCAGCCCTTCGACATGGTTCGACATGGTTCGACATGGTTCGACAAGAGCTCACCAACCGAGAGCTCACCAACCGAGAGCTCAGGGACCGAAGTAAGAAGTAAATAGTGAGTATTGAAAAATCCGAAATCCGCTAATCTGCTAATCTGCTAATCTGCTAATCTGCTAATCAAAAATCCGAAATCCGAAATCCGAAATCTTAGGTCAGCCCTTCGACGAGAGCTCAGGACCCGAAGTAAGCCCTTCGACATGGTTCGACATGGTTCGACATGGTTCGACAAGAGCTCACCAACCGAGAGCTCACCAACCGAGAGCTCACCAACCGAGAGCTCAGGGACCGAAGTAAGAAGTAAATAGTGAGTATTGAAAAATCCGATCCCGCACGTGCGGGACCGAAATCCGAAATCCGAAATCAGAAGTCAGCCCTTCGACATGGTTCGACATGGTTCGACAAGAGCTCACCAACCGAGAGCTCACCAACCGAGAGCTCACCAACCGAGAGTTCAGGGGCCGAGGTCGGAAGTCAGCCCTTCGACAAGAGCTCAGGGACCGAAGAAAGAAGTAAGAAGTAAGAAGTAAATAGTGAGTACTGAAAAATCCGAAATCCGAAATCCGAAATCTGAGGTCAGCCCTTCGACATGGTTCGACATGGTTCGACAAGAGCTCACCAACCGAGAGCTCACCAACCGAGAGCTCAGGGACCGAAGTAAGAAGTAAGAAGTAAATAGTGAGTATTGAAAAATCCGAAATCTGAAATCCGAAATCCGAAATCCAATAATTGACATATTTTATCATTTGCTCACTTTCACATCGTTCAATATTTCCAAATATTATTACTTTTGTAAAAAAATTAACGACTCGTATGGATTTGAAAGAAATCATGGCAATCGGCGGCAAGCCGGGGCTCTACAAAATGGTTGCCCAGGCCAAGAATGGCGTTATCGTCGAATCAATTATTGATCAGAAACGGACCCAGGCCTTCGCCCACGATAAAATCAGCTCGCTTGAAGAGATCAGCATTTTTACTGAAGCAGAAGACAAACCGCTGAAAGAGGTTTTGAAATGCTTTTATGAAAAACTTGAAGGAAAGGAAGCACCGGATTTTAAAAATGACAACAACAAGTTGAAGGCGTTTTTCAGCGAAATGTTGCCTGACTACGATAAAGAAAGGGTTTACACTTCACACATGCAGAAAGTGGTTAGCTGGTACAACCTGCTCGTTCAGCATAATATGCTTGATTTCAGTGAAAACGAAGAAACCAGCGAAGATGCAACCGTCGATGAAACGCCCGGCGAAGAAACCAAAACCGAATAAATTTAAAGTCCGTATGATTGCGGACTTTTTTTCTACTTTTACTTTTCAGATTTGTTCCGATGAAGAAATACATCCTGAACTTTAAAATTCTTACCAACCAGGCACTTAACTACAATCACAATCTGCTTGAACTGGAATGCAACGAGCCTTTGCCTGCCATGGTTCCCGGCCAGTTTGCCGAGGTACGCGTGGATGGTTCTGTAAACACCTATCTGCGTCGGCCGTTTTCGATTCATCGGGTAAATCCGGAACGTAATTCAATTCATCTGCTGATCAAATCAGTTGGGGAAGGCTCCCTTACACTTGCAAACCTCAAAGCCAAAGCAACGGTAAATATTATGCTTCCGCTTGGAAATGGCTT
Organism: Bacteroidales bacterium; assembly: GCA_038325075.1. Taxonomy (GTDB): domain Bacteria; phylum Bacteroidota; class Bacteroidia; order Bacteroidales; family Lentimicrobiaceae; genus Lentimicrobium. The sequence goes on from JBBQIQ010000186.1 coordinate 4,500, forward strand.
CCCGATTGAAGAAAATGGAGATGTTCTGCTGGTTGGTGGTGGTTGTGGTGTGGCACCTCTCTGGTTCCTGGCCGATCAGCTAAAGAAAAAAGGCAATGAAATCTCAATGCTGATTGGTGGTCGCAGTGCCAAAGATATTCTACTGGCTGATGAATATGCAGAGTTCGGAAAGGTTTACATTTCAACCGAAGATGGGAGCCAGGGCGAACCAGGAATGGTAACCGTACACTCAATTCTCAAACAGGATAAATTGCCATTTACAGCTATTTATTGTTGCGGCCCGGACGGCATGATGAAAGCCGTTTCGCATATTGCTGAAAAACAAGGTATTCCTTGCCTGGTATCCCTTGAAAACACCATGGCTTGCGGAATTGGAGCCTGTCTGTGCTGCGTGGTTGACACCAAACAGGGCAACCGTTGTGTTTGCACCGATGGCCCGGTATTTAGTTCCCTGGAGCTTAAAGGCTGGAGTGCAGAAACTGAGGTAGGCTGCTCGCTTGACAAATAGAATAAATCTCTTTGTAACATTTTCGACAAATCAATCACTTTCCAAAAACAGATGGTCAATCTCGGCGTAAACATACACAAGCTTAATCTTAAGAATCCGGTTCTTACTGCTTCAGGAACTTTCGGCTACGGAGAGGAATTCGATGATTTTATCGATGTGAATGCGCTCGGAGGCATCATAGTTAAAGCCACCACCTCAAAGCACAGGGAAGGAAACCCTTATCCACGCATGGCCGAAACGCCTATGGGTATGTTGAATGCTGTCGGGCTTCAGAACAAAGGCATCGGTTATTTTGTGGAAAACATCTATCCAAAACTGCTGAAATATAACAACTGCATCATTGCCAATGTATCCGATTCAACTGTTGAAGGTTATGTGGAGGTTGCCGAAAAAATGAACAGGCTTGACCACATCAGCGCCATCGAGCTGAATATATCCTGCCCCAATGTGAAAGAAGGCGGTATGGCCTTTGGCACCAGTTGTCCATCAGCCACCGCAGTAACCCGGGCTGTGCGTGAAGTCTATGGTAAAACGCTGATAGTGAAGCTATCGCCAAATGTTACCAATATAGTTGAAATTGCCCTGGCAGTCGAGTCGGCCGGGGCCGATGCTGTTTCGCTCATCAATACCCTTTTGGGAATGGCCATCGATGCCGAAAAAAGAAAACCGGTGTTGTCAACCATCACCGGAGGCTTATCGGGTCCGGCCATCAAGCCGGTCGCGCTCAGGATGGTGTGGCAGGTCGCGAAAGCTGTAAAAATTCCGGTTATAGGCATAGGTGGGATCACCACCGCAAGCGATGCCATTGAATTTTTACTGGCCGGAGCCAGTGCCATCCAGGTTGGAACAGCCAATTTTGTTGATCCTCAGGCAACTGTCAAAATTATTTCAGGTATTGAAGACTATCTCCAACGTCACCGGATCAGCGATGTAAAACAACTGATCGGAGGACTGACGATTTAAAATCCCACTAACCATTCAAGTTAAGGTATAATAGTTTGGAGGGTTAGCGGGTCGGCAATCAGTCAGTCCCTGCGAGTTCCTCACTTCCGATAAAAAAGGAACCAGGTATTGATATTTATTGGTCAGCGGTAAGGCCAGTAGGGCATTTTAAAAAGAATTGCCTATCAGGTTACAACGAACATATTGCAGGACACCAAACTTCGCATTCCAGGAAATTATAAATCAGCAAAGCCGGACCAATCTATCTCCCCTCTGCATAGCCAATCAAAACGAAGCGACATTGATACCAGATTCAGCATTTGCTTGAAAAGAATATTTCTCTGCATCATCCCGTTGTAATAAAGGGCCAGAATCCGGAAAACAAGTTCCCCGGAATTCCAACCTTTCCTGAATCTACTTTTAATCAGTTATAGATTTTGCCAGCGGAGCGACTTCATTGGCAATGCTACGGTTGAATTCAAAAGCCAGTGACTGGTAATTAACAGCATCCACAATTGTACCAATGAAACAGAGGCCAGCCGTAAAAAGATAAAGGATACCCATACCGATCTGGTTGATAAGAATCCGGTGGATACCTGCAAATCCAAGAAAACCGACCAGGCAGGTAAGTAAAATGATCTGAGGATCCTTTCTGCGTGAGCGGTAGATCACCGCAAACTGTTGGGCCTGCTTGTCGCTGAAGTCCTTAATAAGCATCTGAACATGATTCAGTTCCATTCCCTGCAACTCGGGCAGGTGTAAAAGTACGTTTGCCATTGTTTAAAGTGTTAGTGCGTTAATAATAAAATACTGGTTTTCTGATAATTACTACAATCCGCCAGATAAGAATGACAACTGCAGCCATACCCAGCGGATGTGCATGTAAAGATTGCTCAAATCCACCCCTGAACAACCATGATATTGAGTGACCCAGGCCACAACCCGGGCAAAAACCGAGGCCGGTGGCTTTGATCGGACAAAGGCTGGCATGCCCGTTGGTGGGTGACATCAATGCCATCAATAACAGACCAGC
>JBBQIQ010000187.1:0-6798 GCA_038325075.1 Bacteroidales bacterium
AGAATTGGATTCTGAGATTAAAAATATTAAAGTGCTGGTGGTTGAAGATATGCCACTGAACCAGTTACTGATGAAGACCTTGCTGGATGAATTCGAATTTGAAAGCGAAATAGCAGAGAATGGTAAAATTGCCATCGGTAAACTTGAAAACGATTCTTACGATATTATCCTGATGGATTTGCAGATGCCTGAAATGAACGGGTTTGAAGCAACCGATTATATCCGGGATAAAATGAAATCCCAAATCCCGATCATTGCCCTTACAGCCGATGTAACCACAGTTGACCTGGCAAAATGCAAAGCCGTAGGCATGAACGATTACATTGCCAAGCCGGTGGACGAGCGGATTTTGTACAATAAAATCGTCAAACTGGTCCAAAAGTCAGTTTTCCTGAAGGAATTTGAAGATAAAAAGATCAGTAAAGCCCAAAGGATCAGGTGTACCGACCTGGACTATCTGATCAAACGGACTAAATCAAATCCGAAGCTGATAATGGATATGATTTCGCTCTACCTTGAACAAACGCCGCCATTAATCCTGGCCATGAAACAGAGCATGCATGAAAAGGACTGGAAATTGCTCTATTCAGCGGTTCATAAAATGATACCTTCATTTTCAATCATGGGTATCAGCATCGATTTTGAAAACATGGCCAGAAGGGTTCAGGAGTACGCCAATAATCAGCAACAAACAGATGGAATTCCTGAGATGGTTCTGCAACTGGAAAAAGTATGTGTGCAAGCCTGCGAAGAGTTGGAAGAAGAATTTAACATCATGAAAAAATCAACATTATGAATAATGCCCGAAAAATCAAACTTTTTCTTGTAGACGATGATTCCGTTTACTTAAAATCACTGGAAATTGAATTTCTGCAACATGCTGACTTCGAAATCGAAACCTTTGCAACAGGTGAGCTTTGTGTTGAGAATTTATTTAAAAGCCCTGATATTATCATCCTCGATTATTTACTCGACGGGATTGATAAAACTGCCATGAACGGGATTGAAACACTGGATAAAATCAGGGCTTTCGATCCGGGAATTCCCGTGGTGATGCTCTCTGCCCAGGACAAAATTGAAGTGGCGGTAAATTGTATGCACCATAAAGCATTTGACTATATTGTCAAAAGTGAAACGGCCTTTTTCAGATTGCAAAAAGTCATCGAAGCCATCATGTATACGCAAAAGATAGAGAAGACCCTGAATTGGTACATGGAGAAGATGTAACCTAAGTTGATCGATTTGAGCAAAGCGAAAAAGCGCTTTACTTAGTAAACCCAGATTTGGAAATTGTAAGCAATTCACCACAGCGTGAATTGCTTACAATTTCCTTATCGATTGAGCGATATTCTTTTTTAATTCGCTCAATTTGGCTGTAAATCGCTCAAATTGGGCGTAATCGTTTTGCGCAGATACCCGTTTTAATTTTCGCTTCTCCGGTGCTCCATCCCCCAATTTCGGCTTTACTTGCTTCAAGTCAAGGGTTTAAATGATTTTTCATTTTTTGTCATTACTGTGCGGGGAAAATTATGAGATTCTTCGCTTCGCTCAGAATGACAGCTTTTTACGTCTTGGGAGGGAGGTTCGGGGAGTCCCGCACGTGCGGGAAAGTGAAGTGAAGAATCTCTTCATCCAACAATTATTTTAGTCGGACAATAGTGATTATTTTTAAACACCATTGTAACAAGGGGTTGCAACCCCTTGTTAATTAGTAATTTTCTAAAATTCCCATTTGTATTGCCAAAGTGCTTGTTTCAAAATTTATTTTATGCACATCAGCCTGATGTGTGAATAATACAACTAATTGCAATAATTGTATAACGTTTTTTTTAGATTTCAGAAGTATTTTTAGCCTACTCATTAAATGCCAATGTGTATTAATTAATCCACGAATCCCGATTAAACTGGTTTTATTTTTTATTGGAAATCGGTTGGTTCGGGAATTGTTTTTAGGTTTATAATTCTGAATTACCGATTATTCTGTAAACCGGAATTTATATTAATCATGGCATTCTTTTTAAGATTCAATCTAAACCTGGCACATAAAATCAAATATAGTGCTATGTCAAGTGTAAAATGTCGCATCGGATGAAATGAAAGCTCCAACACTCAATCGGTTTTGTACCCACCTGACCGACCTGACTCATTATAAAGTAAGGTTAATTTGGTCACTCAGGCAGGCTTTCTACTTTAGACTTTTACTTTTTACTTGGTTGCTGAGCTGGTTGGTGAGCTCTCGGTTGGTGAGCTCTCGGTTGGTGAGCTTCTTGTCGAACCATGTCGAACCATGTCGAACCATTGTCGAAGCATCCTTTTAACTTTTAACCTGACACTAGTGTCATTCTCTTAAAGCCCCAATGAAATGGAAGAAATCCTAAGCCACGAACAATGGAACCACCTTCAGATCCAGCTAAAGCTGAAGTTTCCTGAACTTTCAGATGGTGATTTGCAATATCATGAATCGCCTGAAGCCGATTTGTTACAAATGGTTGGATATTCACTGAAAGTGGATGTTGGGAATTTGCGGAGGGTATTTGCCGAACGGGAACATTCATCAATCTATGATAGGCTCTTGATAAAAGGAGGATTTTTTCAATCGGAAAAGAGAGAAAAAAGGGAACTGACTACCGGAATTATAATGGATTCAATGAAAGGGAATATTTTCTGAATTCAATGTGGATAATATCTCCTGTTAAGAAGGACTTTTGGGAAAACCTGAACTTCAATTTGTGCGATGAGCAGGTTATATGAAAAAGCTCTTTTAGAATTATTCATCAGATGGTTGGATTCCGAAAGGAGAAATTCAAATGCCGTTTGAATATATTTGAATATGCTTGTAACGTAAATCAGGGATTGGGATTCTGGTTCATTGGAAGTGTTATAAAATCCTTCAGGATTGACGAAACCCTGAAGGATTATTTTTGCTCCCGGAAAGGTGAATTATTCTATTCCTCATTTTCATTTTTAACGACGCCCTTATCTCTGGGATAATACAAATGGCCATCTCTTTTTATCAGAGATGGCCATTTGTCAATTCAGGTTGGTTTTAAAAGCGATATCCGAGCGACAGACCGAAACCTGTGTTCTTAACAGAAGTCTTATCGTCAGGAATACGTTTGTCTTCAGGGTTAATGTTGAGCATGCCCAACTGAGCATTCAACTGGAAAAACAGCCCACCGGCCATTTCGTAACCGGCAAAAACATTGGCACCCGCATCAAAAGCTTTAAAATAAGGTACTGTAAGAGGGTCGCCCAATTCAACGACATTTTTGAATTCTATGTCGTTATCAAGCGCTATAATACCTCCTTCGGTTTTCACCTTCCCTGCGATGCCATAACCAACATAAGGGCCAAAGCCAACGAGTACAAATCCACTACCAAGAGCGCCTTTGTAAACCAGGTTAAGCGGTAATTCAACGTATGAAAGATTAACTGTGGTCGTGTAGGTTGTGCCCAAAACATCAGTTACGCTTTTAGCGCCTTTCGTTGAAAAAAGTAAACCGGGCTGAAAGTAAAACTCAGGCGCGATTGGTATCTGTACATTAACTCCGGCATGAAAGCCAATCAGCATATCGTTTTCCAGTTTGTCACCGTTGTAGTCTTTACCGTTCAGATTCTGGAAGTTCACACCTCCGAGTATTCCAAACCTCATACCCGTATCCTGGCCAAATGCCATAGTACCTGTGAGCATAACGATTGCCAGAAAGGAAATAATTCTTGTTTTCATTTGATTGATTTTTAGTGATTAAAATTTAGTGTTCAATTTATTTACCAGCTTCTTTTTCAGCATCAGCCTTCATTTTTTCATTGGCTGTAATCAGAAATTCTACCCTGCGGTTTTCTGCGCGGCCATTTTCTGAATCGTTGTTGTACTTGGGAGCAGTTTCGCCATAGCCTACTATTTTTGTACGGCTGTTTGGAATTCCATTGGAAGCCAGATAAGAGGTAACTGCACCTGCACGCCTCTCCGATAAATTTTTGTTATATGAAACGCTGCCTTTACTGTCAGTATGCCCCTGCACTTCAATGTCCGTATCAGGATAATAGTTCAGGACAGTGACCAGTTTATCAAGACTGACTTTTGCGTCATTCGACAGGTTCGATTGGTCAAATCCGAAAAGAACATTGCTGTTGAATTCAACAATGATGCCTTCTCCAACACGTTCAACCTTTGCATCGGGAACGGTCTTTTTAATCTCGGCGGCCTGTTTGTCCATCTTATTGCCGATGACAGCACCGGTTGCACCGCCTACGGCAGCTCCGATAATTGCACCCAGGGCCGTGTTGCCTGAGGCTCTTCCGATTACAGCGCCCATTGATCCTCCTGCAACGGTTCCCACTGCTGCACCTTTCTGTGTTTTATTCCAACTTGAGCAGCCCGATGTAATCAGGATGATGCTGAAAATCATAATCAAACTCATTCTTGCATTTTTCATGGTGAAAGTTTTAAATTGTTTAAGCAAATTGTTTGTTGTAATCAGTATGTCATTACTTATTTAAGGCAATATTTTCTTCTGACAGTCATTGTGATTTCTTATAATCGTTTGTGGTGTTCATCGCGTGGATCATTCTATTGAACTCAAAACTGACAGTGAGCAGGCTACTTTAATTATGAGTATGCAAAGATCGGCCCACTAAAACCCGTAATCGTTACATAACTCTGGTTATAAGTTGCATGATTCACACATCCTGCGGCCTGATCATAAATATTGAGTTGAAGACCCTTCTCCGGCCATTTGATAAAGTGTAATCCGGCTTATTACCTTTTCTGATATAAGCGATAAAATGAATGTGTGAATCATGTAACTCATTGCGGAAATTTTGTAAGGGTTTCAATAAAGAGGGCATCTACCTTTGTTTCGGATCCGGAAGTGCTTCTCTTGTCAGCAGAATCTTTGGTAAATAGAGGATGTTTTACATTAATTCTGCGGTTAATGAAGATAAAAAACCGGCGTTAAAGCAAGTTTTGCGCAAGATCACCCTACCTGAACGGGCAGCAACTTTCATCTGTTTGAATTCCGTGAATGATCGCAATCAGAAACTTTTACAGGTGCCTATAAATAACAGAAACCACAGGATATGAAAAGACCAGTTTTCTCAATCCAAATAGTATTGATTCTTATTTTTGGAACAGTTTTTACCGGTTGTGAATCCTCTGCCCAAAAAGAATTTGAAGCAAACGAACAGATGCATAAATCCAGCCGAAGGCAGGAAGCTATGCGGAATGACACAAATCAGACGGTGCCTGAAGTTGTCAGTGACAGAGAATGGGAAGCATTCAGGACCAATGCGGACAAGAGATTAAAGGACAACGAAATACTCCTCACCAATTTAAGGATGAAGATCAGATCAACAGGGAAAAAGAGTGATATGATTTTTGAGAAATGGATTAATATTTTTGAACAGAAAAATAAATTTCTGAAAGAAAGAATCATAGTTTACCCTGAAGTTCAAGGCGACTGGGAATCATTTCAGTCTGAATTTAATAAAGAACTTGATGAACTTTATAAATCATTGAAAGATATGGATGACGCAAAGAAAGGTAGGTGAATCATATCTGAATTCTTCAAATCATAAGACTATTCTCAGGAGACAAACCTGTATTTTAACCTGAATATAAACATATGTGTTGTGATTAATTTACACGGTAAGTAACAAACCGGCAATCCGGTTCATGGTTTTTTATTCCGACTTTAACAGTTGAACAGGCGATTAAAACTTCGTGAAGGTTGGCGATCAGATAATGTAATGAAAGTAATTATTTTAACAAATTTCCATTTACATGATCTGAAATTTTTGTAATTTCGGTATTTAATTAAGGGCTAATCCATGAAATCTGAAATCCCGGCACCTTCAAAAAAGAAAGCTGCAGATAAGGACATTAATCTGTTTCCTATTGCCGGGATTGGGGCATCGGCCGGCGGTCTTGAGGCTCTTGAACAGTTTCTGGGCAGTGTGCCTGCAAACAGTGGGATTGCCTATGTCGTTATTCAGCATCTTGATCCGACACAAAAGGGGTTTTTGCCTGAGTTGCTTCAACGGATTACAAATATGGAAGTTTTGGTGGTTAAGGACCGGATGCCGGTCAAGCCCGATTGTGTGTTTGTAATTCCGCCAAACAAAAGCATGTCCATTTTAAAAGGTGTTCTTCATTTGTTTGATCCGGTAGAAGCGAGGGGGCTTCGCCTTCCGGTGGATTTCTTCTTTCGTTCCCTTGCCGACGATCGTAAAGAACTTGGAATTGGTATTGTGCTTTCCGGAATGGGATCCGATGGCTCCGCAGGCCTTAGGGCAATTAAAGAAAAGAACGGGATTGTGTTAGTGCAGGATCCTACAACTGCCAAATACGACAGCATGCCACGAAATGCCATTGATTCTGTACTTGCTGATATCATTGCTCCCGCGCAGGAGTTGCCAATTAAGATCGTTGAATTTCTCAGGCATATCCCAATCATCAAATCTGATCTGGAAACAGAGATTAAAGACAGAAGTGCACTCGAAAAGATTATTATCCTGTTGCGGATGCAAACTGGCAACGACTTCTCGTTGTACAAAAAAAATACCGTATATCGCCGTATCGAAAGACGCATGAGTGTGCATAAAATTGATAATATTGCCTCTTATGTGCATTTCCTGCAGGAAAATCCAAAGGAAACTGAAATCCTTTTCAAGGAACTGCTGATCGGTGTAACAAATTTCTTTCGCGACAATATGGTCTGGAAGAATCTGAAAGAGAAAGTTATTCCGGAAATTATTTCACGAAATGCGCATGGCGGGGTTATTCGTGCATGGATACCT
>JBBQIQ010000188.1:0-6761 GCA_038325075.1 Bacteroidales bacterium
GTTTCCGTCGTAAACAATTCCAGAAATTTCATACCCCGGTAGGAGTTGCCTTTGTCATTCAGTTTTGGGCTCCATACAGCAATGCAGTATTTGTTTGGATGTACGGCAATTATTCCACCGCCAACTCCGCTCTTCCCCGGAAGGCCAACCCGGAATGCAAATTCTCCCGATTCATCATAAAAACCGCAGGTTTGCATAATGGCATTTATCCGCTTGGCCTGGCTCATATTCAGAATTTCATCATTCTCTGACGATCTGAAATTATCATCGGCCAGAAAGAGGAAAATCCGGGAGAGTTCCTCACAACTCATTTCAAGGGAGCAGATATGGTAATAAAAATCAAGTACTTCGTTGGGGTCATTCACGATGTTGCCAAATGATTTGATAAAATTGCACAGAGCCAGATTCCTATAGCCTACCGATTTCTCAGAGTTTACAACCTTTTTGGAATAATTCAATTGTTGGTTATTGCTTATGCTCCGGCAAAATGCTAAAAAGTCCTCCTTAGGATTTTTTAGATGGATAATAAGGATATCACAAATTACCAGCGCCCCGGCATTTATAAATGGATTTCGGGGAATTCCCTTGTCTAACTCAAGTTGACTTAACGAATTGAAGGCTGTACCTGAAGGTTCGACCCCTAGCCGATCCCAAAGCTTTTCACCCAACATTTTATACGCCAGACTGAGTGTGAGCACTTTCGAAATGCTTTGAAGCGAAAACTTTTTCTGGTAACAACCAATGCCAAAATCATTTCCCTGAGTGGTAGTAATATGTACAGCAAAACTCTCCGGATCAACTTTGGTCAATTCGGGAATGTAACATGCCAGCTTCCCCTGATTTTCAGTAGATCTTACCTTGCGATAAACGTCTTCTATGATTTCATTATAATTCATTCGTTTTCTGTATCATTAGTCAGCGCTCAATCCCTGCAGAAATTTGCAACAGATATTATTAATAGCATCTATGACAAAGGTAAGCCATCGGTAACAATAAAATATCAGGAGGATATATTTTGCAGACTTTCTATCCGCTGCTTACCTCCAAATGCTTATTTGGAATGCTTTCCCACTTTCCACTAATTCAGCACACTCTTCATATTTCCAATGCTCATAAGCCCCCGAATGACTATCGTAACAATATCTTATTAATACTGGATGAGAGGTTGTTCATAAGCTAAGTATCTGAAAAAGGCTCATCTGGTTGTACCGGGTATTTCTGTATTGCACAATGCTCATGCCCTAAATAAAATCGTTACTTTGCAAATAATAAAGCCTACTTACCGTTGTTTTAAGTAGTAAGTGCTTGGTTTATTGTCTTTTAAATAATTATTCTTTTCTGCATGCTTCGTTCATACGCCATTTTTTGTGAAAATAACCAAACCGAAAAGGAATATCCTTTCGGAACTACCCTTGCTGAAATTGCTGCCGATCAGAAAGTTGACCTGGGTTTCCCTATTTTGGGCGCCATGGTCAACAATTCCCTGAAGGAATTAACTTACATGGTATATAAGCCTAAGACGGTGAAATTTATTGGATTTCCTCATGCCGACGGGCAACGCATGTATCTGCGTTCATTGTCTATGATTCTGTTCAAGGCATCGCGTGATCTTTATCCAAATCATAAGCTGAAAGTCCAGCACTCGGTTTCAGGAGGCTTGTATTGTGAGTTGGTGAACCACGAGAGTCCAGGTCCCTTAGCTGAAATTGTGGAACGTCTGCAACACCGCATGAAGGAGATTATCGCACTGGATATACCCTTTGAGCGGGATGAAATAAGAACAGAAGAGGCATTGAAAACTTTTGAACGGTTCAACCTCGAAGATAAATGCATACTGATGCGCACCCGGGGGCAGTTTTACAGCTCGGTTTACAAACTCGATGATGTGGTCAACTATTTTTACGGTTACCTGGTACCTTCAACAGGCCACCTGAAACATTTCGGACTGGAGGCCTATTACAAAGGAATGTTGTTGGTGATGCCACAAAAGGACAATCCCAGTCAATTGGTTAAGGTAGTGGATCAACCAAAGCTGTTTGAGATTTTCAGGGAATTTAAGGATTGGGTTGATATTATTGGCGTGCCGCACATGGGACAACTCAATCAGATGGCTTTGAATGGTAAAATCAGCGACATCATTAAGGTTTCAGAAGCTTTGCAGGAGAAAAAAGTGGCTCATATTGCTGATATGGTCAATCAACGCAAGGAAGTGAAAGTGGTTTTTGTGTCGGGGCCATCCTCATCGGGAAAAACTACCTTTGCCAAACGCCTGTCCGTTCAGTTGTGTGTGTTGGGCTTTAAACCCCGGGTAATATCCATGGACAATTATTTTGTTGACCGCGAAATGAAGCCGCTTGATAAAAACGGTGAATTTGACTTTGAGTGTCCCGAAGCCATTGATGTGAACTGTTTAAACAGTAACCTGAACGATCTTTTTCTGGGATTAGAGATTGAGTTACCAAAATTTTCCTTCGTGGGTGGAAAGCGGTTTTATGATGGAACAATGCTCAGGCTGGAAGATAAAGACTTATTGATTATTGAGGGCATTCATGCATTAAATCCAATGATTTCCCGATTTATTCTTCCCAAGCGCATGATGAAGGTGTACGTTTCCGCCTTAACACCTTTGCGAATTGATTCTAACAACAGCATCCCCACCAACGATAACCGGCTGATCAGGCGAATGGTGCGCGACAGCAAATATCGCGGATACTCGGCGCTCGACACCATGCGGCGTTGGCCCAGTGTACGATTGGGCGAAGAAAAACATATTTTCCCCTATCAGGAAGAAGCTGATGTGATGTTTAATACGGCCCTGGTTTATGAACTGGGCGTCCTGCGCCGGTATGCCGAACCTTTATTAAAGGAAGTTCCTCCCATTGTCCCCGAATATTCAGAAGCCCAGCGGCTTTTGAAATTTCTCTCTTATGTTATCCCCATCAGTGAAAAGGAAATTCCGCCTACCTCTATTTTAAGGGAATTTCTGGATGGCAGCAGTTTTGATTATTCATAAGTGGGATTTTTAATCTTACTTCAGAGTAAACAAACCTTCACCGAAAACCTAAACTGAATAACCATGGGAGACACCGAAACAATAACACTTCATGAAGATGAAATTGGAGAACATCCAAATAATTACAATGGCTGGAGCCAGGAATATGCCCAAATGGCCATAATAAAAGCTTTAGAAAAACTTGAATATGAAGAAGCTAACCTTGTTGAGTTTACCCGGTATTCATGTGCTAAGATAGACCCTGACCGCTCTTATTCTGAAGTCTGCTACCTTGAGACTGAAAGCCCCGGCTATTTCTTCGTAATGAGAGATATGGTTGATCACATCAATGTGATTTACAATAGATGGGATTGAGGAATATAATACCGATCCATACTTCCACACTCATCTAATCCCGTTTTGCTATAAAATACCTCAGGCCTATCTGAAACAGAAATGCATTTCCGGTTTGTGTACTAGTGGCAGTAACGATATCATTCTCAGAGTAATGGGTGATGGTTTCGTAATAAAGTGGGGCGAAGCTGCTTTGGTAATTCACTTTAAAGTAAATGTCTGCTTTTTCTTTAAACCGATAACCAAATGAGAATGCCGTTTCAATGCCAAAGTTAGATTTTGCTGCACGATAGCTATAGGCTCTGGTGGAATCGGGGCCGGATGGTGTGAAATAGGGATAACCGGGAAATGGAGAAACATTCTCACCCCAGCCACCGTTCGGCTGATTGTCATCATAGTCCCGCGCTATTATTGCGATAAATCCCAATTCCGGTTTCAAAAAGAAACGGTTGTTAAAAAATAGAAACTCTTTGCCAAACCGCAAAGGAAACACCCAACTGTTCATCCCGGAACTTCCGCCTGAAGAGGAAGACCGCGAAGCTTCAAATGTAGCATAGTCATAGCTGATAAATGGGCTGGCTGAGTAACTGCCATAAAATCCGGTTTCAAGGGTAAAACCATTATAATTGTATCCTAAGTAGCCTCCCCAAACGCCATCCAAAGGCAACATGGTTAAATCATTGCCTTTGCTGTTCACATAATGGTACATGTCGAATTTAAATCCCGCATCGCCCCCGAAATAAAATCCGGATTGGCTAAAAGCGGAAACCTGAATAAATCCGGCTAAAATTACAATGATTAATTTTTTCATAGCTGTAGGTGTTTGATTTGGTTGCTATTGATAACGATGTCATTAATCAAATATTGCAATACATTGCATTTGTTTTTAGTTTTGGAGCAATGGGAATCAACTGAATAATTCAAGAATATAATTGGTATTGTTCACCACCTTAAAATTAGCTCCGGGATAAGCGTCCTTGAAGATGGCGGGAAGTTGCGCCTGCTTGTTTGGGCTGTACTTAAATTCAAAAGCGGTTATCTGGCCGTCTTTTTCTTCGATATAATTCACCTCCCTGCTAAAGTATGATCGCCAGAAGTAAGTATTAACGGTTCGTCCCTGATTACCGTTGTGTTTAAAACGTTCTGCTATGCAGAAATTTTCCCACAATGCTCCAACATCGTTGCGGGATGATAATGGACTAAAATTCTGAATGATGGCGTTGCGAATTCCTATGTCATTAAAATAAATCTTTTGGCCTTTCGATATTTCGTTTCGTAAATTTCCGCTCAATGAACTTAACCTGAATATCACAAAGGATTGTTCAAGTAATTCGATGTATCGTTTTATGGTTTCCACACTTGTTCCGAGTAAACGCGAGAGCTCCTGAAATGAAACTTCGCCACCTATCTGTAAGGCAAGCGCTTTCAATAAATTGAAAAGCAAATCGGGGCGCCTCAGCCGTTCAAATTGCAGCACATCTTTATAAAGATAATTACTTGCAATTTCATTCAGTTCTTCAATGGCCTCTTCTTCAGTCTTTCCGATAACTTCGGGATAAAATCCAAACCGAAGTAGGTTTTCCAGTCCCGCATGGGTATCCAACAAATTGTTGTCACCCGCAATTTCTTTAAATGAAAGCGGATAAAGTACAAAACGTCTGGCCCTGCCTGTAAGTGGTTCCGATATTTTCTGACCAAGGTCAAAGCTGGATGATCCTGTGGCAATGATCTGCATGTCCGGGAATGTATCAGCCAGGATTTTTAGTATTAGACCAATTTGTTCAATATGTTGGGCCTCATCCAGCACAATAATGCGGTAGTTTCCCAGAAAATCCTTCAGCAGCTCGGAATTAGTGGTTGAAAGTGCCGTTTTGTTTTGTAACAGCTCGCAATTCAGATAACGTGCATCTTCGGTGTTTTCTATCATTTGCTTTGAAAGCGTGGTTTTTCCCACCCTTCGGGCACCATATATGATGATGACTTTGCCTTTAAAAAGCCTCTTTTCAATCCTTGACTTTAGGTGTCTTTGAATCATTTTATACGAATTACATCATAAAGATAATCAAAGTTGTAAGGTAAACCTCACAAATTTGACCAATTTTGTGAGGTTTAGTGTATGAATTTGAAGATTATGGGTTTTGAATAAATAGGTTATTTCAGGTAATTGGCTATAAAACAGAGGTTTCACTGGTGTATAACGTTTCTTTTATAATATATTCCCTAATTCCCGGCTTTATGTATTTTTCTCGACAAATATCAACATCCTTGCCTGTTTCAGCCTTGATGAATTTTTTCAACCGGATTTTAACTTCAAAAAGGTCCCGGGTGTTTTCTTCAAACTCCACAATTAAATCAATATCACTTTTATCGGTTTGCTCGCCCCTGGCATAGGATCCGAATAGACCGATTCTTGTAATATGAAACCGCTCCCTGAACAAGTCTTTGTTCCGGGAAAGAAAAAGTAGTAGCTGATCTCTTGTTTTCATGATAACATCAAGGTACAAAAATCAGACATACAACAATTACTATCCAATTATTTTGTCTGATTTTTATTTATTACCTCTCGTTTTTAGCCTACTTTTCCTTCCCCAATCTTTACCCCATCCGTTCAATTAATAAAGGTAGCATTCATATTCTGGGCAATCCCGGGCTTGAGTTTGCAATCGAAAAAGAAATCTTCCCCATTGATTCCTGATTCAAAGTATTAGTTACTTGCCCTTTTGGGGAAAGTAGTGGCCAGGCTGCCATTGCTTAATTCGGTAAAATTTGACAAATTTTAAAGACATGTTAATCAAGTATATATAATATAATTCTAAATAAGGTATAATAAAATATCAAATTAGTTAAACGAAAAGAAGACATTGCGATTTATAGTATTGTTCAACAATTTAATCAAAATATTAAACACAAATCAAAATGTAAAATTCATTCTCAAAGCTTAGCTTTGTGCTTCTCGCAATATCCTCATTTGTGATATTTTCATCATGTTCAAAAGATGACGGTGATACTCCAATGGACAATCCCAAAAATATTGTAGAGGTCGCATCATCTGATGCACGTTTTTCTATTCTGGTTGAACCCGTTACCAAGGCCAACCTTGCATCTGCTCTTCAGGGTGATGGCCCTTTAACTGTTTTTGCACCAACCAACGATGCTTTTAATGCAATGTATGCGCAGCTTGGCGTTGTGGAATTGCCGATACAGCCGATATGACGGTGGTGGACAATAATTCATCTGTGTTTATCCAGGAGAATATTCCGTAAACAAAATAACCCCTGAAAAAAACAGATGTTTTTCTGGGGTGATTTTAACCAATTTCAGTTAATGTTTATATCAGCCCTTTGGCATGTTTCTCACCAATCACTTTCAGCATATCTGCACATTTTATGAATTAACAATGGTTTTTTACTCTGAG
>JBBQIQ010000189.1:0-6688 GCA_038325075.1 Bacteroidales bacterium
GCATTGCCTCAACCATTATGGCCTTAACACCAGTAATGATTATTTTACCCTCAGCAATGCTTTTTCACGAAAAAGTAACCATGCGGGAAGTAATTGGTGCAATTATAGCAGTTGCCGGGGTATCTTTGTTCTTTATCTGAACGATATTGATCAGAATATTTTTAAAATAACGACAATGCTCACATCCAGAGTTTGCCAAGATTCATCGAAATATCCCGGTATTCGGTTTCTGAAATTGTGATACGCTGCTTGTTTTGTGGATCAACCGACTGTTGCAGTTTGCCGTACCATTCTCCGTTTTCTCCCAAATCGTCTGGCTTACGTGGAATTATGTGCAAATGCAGATGAACGATACTCTGTCCTGCCTCAATGCCTTCCTGTAACGACCAGTCATAGGCCTCGCTCTTATAGACTTCGCACAGAAATGCCGTTACTTTTCTGGCAAAGGAGAAAAAATTGCTGATTTCTTCTTCGTTGAGATCAAAAAGGCTGGTCACATGTTTAACCGGTATCACCAGGCTGTGCCCCGGAAGTATGGGCGATTTATTGTAAACAGCCTTCAAGCCTTTGGTTGACGCAAAAGCAAGTTGCTGATTTTCAGTATTGCAGAATGGACAGTTTGAATTCATCAGTAGAAGTGTGTTTCGACCATTGGCTCCCACAGGTACCTTGTTTCATCATGCCGGAAACCTTTGCACGTGGCTTCAAAACTACAATTTTTATGATCATTTACCTGAATAATTGACTGAAATGTACAAGGCTCTTTCATGCAATGTTTATCGGTACACAAAGTAGTTTCATTACAGCATGACCTCCCAAGCGACCAAAAAATATCGTTCATAATCCATGGCTCGATGCCCGAATTGAAGATAAGAACCTGCATAGCTTCAATACAGGCACTTCTAATTGCTAGGTCTGAAGTTACAGGTACCCGGTTTCTCAGGTTTATTGCCAACTCATTATCCATTACTTTGACACATCCGAGGCGCAAAAGCACACGTTGCATGTGATAATCCATGATGGGAAAGTAATTTTCCCTATCACTGATTGCAAATAATTTGCTGTCTATCAGTAATTTGGCTAAAAATGATGATTTCTTCCTCATCGGATCTGAAAAAGCCGCGGTTTGGCCAAGGGTTTCATAAAAACCTTTCCCATAGCTGATAAGTTTTCCGTTAACTTCTTTGATAAGGCTGCTGAAACTTCCGCCAAACCTGTTTTGAACGAAACTGCTCAGTTTTTTCATCAGGTTCGCCCGCTCATTTACCCTGTCGATTGTGGAATGCAGAATATTTCCATCATCGGAAAAAGCAACCTGAAGATGCTGGGAAATGGTTTCCGTATCAGCACTGTTCAGAAGTTCAGCATCAAGCAGCATTGAATTACCAATAGCCAATTCCAGGAAAACCTTTTCGATGTAATCCCATCCAAACAGTTTATGCTTGTCACTTTTAAGGCTTCGGGTCTGGTGACATACTGCAACTGAATAAAACAACATACGTAACCGGGTTTCCCTCTCCAGGGGATGATTCAGAAAAGGGCGAACTAAAAATTCAGGCCTGATCAACAGCCCCGGCAAAATTCCGGAGATGGCCAGACATTGTTCTGTGTCAACAACAACGGGATTATCAGACATAATAGTTGATTAAAAATACGGTAAAAATTACCTGATTACAAAATTAAAAACCCGGCTCAACAAATGGTTGCCGGGTTTTAATAAAAATTCAATTTGATGAACGGGAAATATTTTATTCAAAAACGATCTTCATCTCAACCCGCCTGTTTTTCTGTCTTCCGGCAGGGGTCTTGTTGTCAGCAACCGGCAATTCCTGACCGAACCATTCGGTAGGGATTCTGAATTGTTCAACACCTTGTTTGATGAGATAGTCCTTGACAGCCTGCGTCCTGTTTTTTGATAATTCCATATTCTTCTGTGGATTGCCTGTATTGTCAGTATGGCCTGAAAGCTGGACTTTCCACATCTTCTGGGTTTTCATCAGTTCTGCCAGTTCATTCAATGAAGGATAAGAAATTGCTTTAATGATTGATTTTCCCGATTCGAATTCGAGCGCTGAGAAGGCCCGTTTAATAATTTCTATCTCTTCTTTTTGGATAGGGGGGCAGCCCTTGTTTTCGGGTACACCGGGAATATTTGGGCAAAGGTCATAATTGTCGGAAATCCCATCGCCATCCGAATCAGGGCATCCATTAAATTCTGCAGGCCCCGGGATTGTCGGACACTCGTCTGTTTCATCCGGTATGCCGTCATTATCGGTATCAATAAACGGGCAGCCCTGGAACTCAGGTTTTCCCGGGACCTCCGGACATTTATCATCTTTATCGGCAATTCCATCATTATCGCGGTCAGGGCAGCCTCTCAATTCTGCATTACCAGGCTGATCAGGGCATTCATCTTCAAAATCAACAACACCATCGCCATCAGAATCGGGGCAACCATTGAATTCGGGCAGGCCGGCATGATCCGGACAACGGTCGTTCAGGTCGGTAATGCCATCTCCATCCCTGTCAGGGCATCCATTCAAAGCTTCCGGCCCCGGATCGTTGGGGCATTCGTCCTTCTGGTCGGCAATTCCATCCCCATCTGTGTCGGGGCAACCAAGCATTAGCCATATTCCGGCCTTCTCCGGGCAAAGGTCAAGCTTATTGCTTACGCCATCCTTATCACTGTCGCGTTTAATTTTCCTGAATAACGGCAATTTCACCATTGCATAAGCATCGAAACCATAAATTTGATTCGCTATACTGTTTGTTATCAGACTGTTTGAACCAATCCAAACCGGACCAAGCCTCAAACTTAAACCAGCCCTTAAACGGCCAAACTCATCGGCCTGCAATGGAACGGCTATTCCGAACCACTTGAGATCATAGCGGGGCGTAAGGCTATAGCTAGAATAATAATGGGTTTTAGAGGTGATATTTGTGCCTTTGTTCAGCGCAATGTAAGGGCTGAAGTTAAGGTAAAAGTTCCGGGCAAAATTGTAATCTATCTGTATGCTCAATGCTGTTGGCATTCTCACATTAAAAGACTCAGTAGCATTTTCATTGAATTCGAAAAGCTTACGGAGGCTATCATTTAACTCCTCTATCGTTTCCGGTGTAAATTCAGAAAGGTCCCAATCTCTGATATCTGCCTGAAAATCCTGACTATACTGGCTTCTACTGTAATTGATCTTCCCAAAATCAAGCAATGCAATTCCGACTTTAAGCAGGTATTTTTCCTTATCCGGACGAAGCAAACCTTCGCGGCCATCCATATTGTAACGATACTTTTCAATGCCTGGCCGGTATTCATAGACAAAGCCAATGTCGAAGCCAAATCCCGGTTTGGATGCAAGTTTGAAATTATCGAAATTTTCCAAATCAAAATTATCTGACAATCCATAATTAACTTTCGACTGAAAGAGTGAAAGTGTATCATTAGCGTCAAATCGGTAATTCAATTCACTCACAAACACATAACCGGAAGTAATGCCCTGCAGGTATTTAATTGTAGCTCCGCCTTTAACGAAATGCTCTCCGGAATTAGCCAATACTGTAGCAAAGGTTAATGCAGATTCAGCCCAGGTATTTGTCTGAAGGTTGATATTGGCATTGGTTAATTCTTTACGAAGCAATGGTTCATAATTGAAATCTTCATAGGCGAGTTTGGCAAAATCTTCTGATATATTATCAATATTGATCATGCTTCTCATTTTCGTTGAAAATGCAACTGCGCTTTTGTCAGAGATGTTTACCATAAAAGATGGCATAAGAAGTGTTGCTCCTATTAAGCCGGATTTATCCTTCCCGTTCAGGTTTTCAAAGAGATAATTTTCCTTAAAGCCATCTGCCTCCCATAATGAAGGCTTGAAAAAGGCTTCTCTTTTAAGTGAAACATAGTTGTTACCAACAAGGACATTAGCACCAAACACAACCATATCGTACCGGTATCTTGAATCGGCAATTGAAGCCGGTTGAAGAAAGACCCCGCTTACCCCGGCATAATTACTTTGGGCAAAGGTCATAAACTCCTGGCTTTTTGAAACTTCAGGAGAGAAAATCAGAATAATCAGTAATAAAACAAATGAGTATCTTAATCTTTTCATGGCTGGGGTTTTAGGAATACTTTTATCAAATGTATTTCAAAATACTGAAATTGTAATACTTTGGTCATATAAAAATATTAAGGCATAAGATGAGTTACCCCCGGGCAATGAAAATAATTGCTATAATGGCCGTTGCAATGCCAATCCGGTTGATAAGGCTGAGCTTTTCCCTGAATATAAAAAAACCGATCAGTGATGAAATGGTTACCACACTGATATTTAAAAGAGGGATAAATACGGAGACTTCCATGACTGCAAGGCCTTTTAAAAGGTAGTAAGTTGAAAACCAATTGAGCAGGCCCAGTATGATTCCGGCACCAAGAGCTTTTATTTTAACGGGCTGATGTTTGACAAAATATCTGTAACCTGCGACCGGTATGCCAAGCAAAAATCCAAAAAGGAATGAAGTCGCCGCATAGCTTACCATTTCATTTTCATTGCTATTACCAATAAAATAGTATTGGGTAACTTTAAGGATAACATCATTCAGGCCCATAAACAGAAAAACCGCCAATGGAAGCAGCATGATGGATAACGGAGGCCGTTCATTTTTTCCTTTTTTTAAAGTCAGGTAAAACGCCAGGATTGCCAGGCAAATGCCCGATATTTTAACAATTCCGGCACTATCACCAAAAATCAGGATCCCAAGGATTACTGAAATGATAACAGCCATTCGACTGCTGATGGCAGTAATGGCAACACCTGCCTTTTGGGCTGATAATGAGAATAGTACGAACCCTGATATGAGAATCACACCTGTCAGGGCCGACAAAGGAAACCAGTCCGATGAAAGTATTCCGGCAGCACTTACATTCCAGTTGATGTAGTTAAATCCAAATAATGCACCGATTATATAGTTTACGGTTATCGCTGTAAAACTATCAATGCCCAGCCGCTCAAAAACTTTGAAACTCACCAGGATAAGCGTTGAAGCGGCTATGGCAAATAAAAGATAAATCATTAATCGGATTTTCCGGCAAAAATAGTCATTGCCGGCAAATGGTAAAAAGATAAACAGGCTATTTTAAAATTCTGAGGAAAGCCGGAATCTCAGGCCTGCCTTTGGATGCTGCTAACAAACCAGGACTGATGATGTTACTACTTTGTATTTTACCGTCTGGGGAAAAGCGAATTACATCCATTGTAAGATTATAATCAGATTGCAGTCTCAGAATAATTTCTGATTTCTCTATTATCAATCGGCCCAATGAGTAGAAGTCGCGCAGATAAAGTGGTATTCCGGCCAGCAATTCTTCATAGAAAAGGGGCCATCTGTGTTCTGTCAGCCGCGCCAGTTCAGTAATGGCCACAGCTAACCCTACAATTAATAATGTATGATCTTCTATCAGGAAACCGGTTTCAGAGAGACAATCCAATCCAATAATTGTTGCCAATCCTCTATTGATCAGATGCCTTTGGCTTAAGCAATCATAAGTCAGGATTGAATCATCAGAAGCAATTAAAAGTTGAAATGCTTCTGACATGCATTGTGGAATAAGGATTGATTCTCCGTTTTCACACGAATTAGTTCCAGGGCTGGTACTTTTTTCATAATCCTGAATAAAAGCAGCATCCTGATCATCCTTGTCAGTGCGGGCAATGTAAACCAGCTTAGCCAGAATTGACGCTCTTTCGGGAGCTGCCCCGGCATCTGTAAACCATCGGGCAATTAATGAAACAGACGAAGGAACAGGATTGAGGTAAAAGTAACTGAGTAAAGTTGACTCATTTAGTGCCGGATCATGAACGAATTGCTGTCTGATACCCAAGGCAAGGGGTGCAAAGATCTGATCATCCGATATGGCATGTTTTAGAACCTCAGGTAAAACGACCAGCCTGTTATTGAAACAGTTGGATGGCAAAATAGAAGGGTAGGTCAAAGCATAAGAACTATAACCCTTATCAATGCTATAGATCAGAGACAGTGAATCTTTTTCTAAAATATATGAGTGAAGTTTTTCTTCTCCAGTCCGTTCATTGACCGGGCAAACAATTTTCCCATTCTTCGTGAGTAAAGTAATCATCTCTCAGTTTCGCAATTCTTACTTAAATGTCCTGCCTTGCCCTTCATTTAACTTTCGGGTGCAAAGGTAACTTGTATCGTCTGATCAGGGAAGGTCAGATTGATTTAAAATAGCGAATGACTATCTTCGCAGCAGAATTCAGTTTATGACCTACACAGCGCTTGAAAACAAGGTAATTGCTTCTTTAGTAAGCCAGTATGGGCAAGCTGAAGCCAGGTCGGTACAACGGTTTCTATTTGAATGCTTTACCGGTCTTGAACCGGCTCAATATCTGCTTTTGAGGCAAACAGAAGCAGGGAAGGAGTTTGAATTAAGAATCCAAAACGCAATTTCACAACTGGCTGAATTTATGCCTGTTCAGTATGTTACCGGAATGACCTGGTTTTGTGGGTTCAAATTTAAAGTAAGGCCGGGTGTGCTTATTCCACGACCTGAAACAGAAGAAATGGTGATTAAAATTGCCCGCAAATTTGATAAAACCGAAGGTTTGGCCATACTCGATATCGGTACCGGAAGCGGGGCTATTGCCATAAGCCTGGGAAAACTACTCCCCGGAGC
>JBBQIQ010000190.1:0-6615 GCA_038325075.1 Bacteroidales bacterium
GTATTTAGCCTTTTGTTTGGATACATTTTTCCCATCATCAACATCATCAATATTGCCATTGAAGATACCATCAGCAATGCCATGTATGTTCTTGTTATACTCAGGTAAATGTGATTGGACATCAATGCCATCAATAACAGACCAGCCATCCAGACAAAGGCTTCAAACCGTGCCCTGAAAAATTGCCAACCTGTCCTGATTCTGGATTTCATACTGATCGCATTGTTTATAAAGGCAAATGTAAGACTGAAAATTACTTTTTCGCAACACTTATCTGGTGAATGGGTCTTTCATTGGCTTAAAGGGTAAGAATCGGGGGTTGATTATGAATTATAGAATGCTGAACCGGGCATATTTTATAAGATTAATCATTCATACGTTAACAACCAGTGATTAAAATTCTATGTGAAGCTTTTACAAATTCCTGACTTCCCACGGGCTTCAGCCCGTGGTTCAGCCCGTATATAAAAAACTACTCATGCTATTTCTGAAAAAGACCACAATTAACCAAACATTTTATTAATTCGACTGTTATGTCAACCATTAAATTAAAATGTGTAATTTTGCCGCCCGTTTCAGGTCACCTTTTAGTTCCCTGTTTGAAAACTTAATGATTATTTAACCTTCTGATGATCAGAAAGTCATGATTATTTCATTTTTTTACCGGCCTGAATAACAAAACTGATCACTTATAAATTTAACATGCCTTTAAACAAACTCAGAAACATTGGTATTGCCGCCCACATCGATGCAGGCAAGACAACCACAACAGAACGCCTGCTATTCTTCACAGGTGTTAACCGCAAGGTTGGTGAAGTCCATGACGGCGCTGCCACGATGGATTTTATGAAACAGGAACAGGAACGTGGAATCACCATTGCCTCTGCCTCCATCACCTGCTCATGGAACGGAACACAGATCAACATCATAGACACTCCGGGACACGTTGATTTTACCGTTGAAGTTGAACGCTCACTGCGCGTTATCGATGGCATGGTCGCCCTCTTTTGTGCTGTTGGTGGCGTTGAGCCACAGAGTGAAACTGTTTGGAACCAGGCTGAACGCTATAAAGTCCCCCGCATTGCGTTCGTAAATAAGATCGACCGCACCGGCGCAGATTACCATGATGTAATCAAGCAAATGAACGAGAATCTGGACGCAAGGGCGATTGCTTTTCAGTTTCCGGTTGGGCAGGAAGAAGAATTTAAGGGCATCATCGATCTGATGGCCTGCAAAATGTACACTTTTGACGAAAATAAAACCATCGTTTCAGATATCCCTGAAGAGTTTAAACCCAAAGCCCGTGAATTCAAGCAGCAGTTGGTAGAGTGCCTTGCTGACTTTAACGAAGAAATTCTCGGCCTTTTCCTGGATGACAAAGAAGTGCCGAATGAACTGCTCAAAGTTGCAGCCCGTGAAGCTACTCTGAAACTGCTGATAACCCCGGTATTTTGTGGTGCTGCCTATAAAAATAAAGGGATTACCCAACTGCTCGATGCCATCGTTGATTATCTGCCTTCACCGGTTGATAAAGGCGCTGTTGTCGGCATGGATGTTGACGATCACGAAAAAGCCCGTCACCGCAATCCATCTCCGAAAGAACCATTCTCTGCCCTTGCATTTAAACTGATTCACGATCCTTATGTGGGTCAGCAGACCTTTGTCCGGATTTATTCAGGTACCGTAAGGAGCGGGATGCAGTTGATGAACTCAACAAAAGGAAAGCCTGAACGTATTGGCCGTATTTTGAGAATTCACGCCAAAGACCGCGAGGAAGTGAGCGAAGCTGGGCCAGGCGAAATTGTTGCACTGATCGGACTAAAGTACACCAAGACCGGTGATACACTCTGCGACATGGAACATCAGCTTCACCTCGAAAATATTCACATACCACCCAGTGTAATTGAGCTTAAGATAAACCCTGCCACCCGCAAGGACCAGAGCAAACTCGGTGAAGCCCTCTCTAAACTGGTCAATGAAGATCCTTCATTTCATGCCCGTTTTGACGAAGAAACTGAAGAAACCGTCATCGCCGGGATGGGCGAGTTGCACCTCGAAATTATTGTTGACAGGCTAAACCGTGAATTTGGGATCGAAGTAATTGTTGGAGAGCCTTCTGTTGCTTACCGCGAAACCATTTCGCAGGAAGTTGAAGTTGAATACAGGCACTCGAAACAATCCGGCGGAAAAGGTCAATTTGCTCAGACCTATCTCAGGCTTGAGCCCAACGAAGGCAAAGGATACGAATTTATTGACAAGATCAAGGGTGGATCTATTCCCAATGAGTATATTCCTTCAGTTAACAAGGGAATTATCAAGACTATGGCCGACGGCGTTCTGGCCGGTTTTCCGGTGGTTGATGTCAAGGTTGTATTGCTCGACGGGCAGTTCCACGCTGTTGACTCCTCCGACTTTGCATTTCAGATATGCTCCTCCATCTGTTTCAAGCAGGGATTTATGAAAGCAACTCCGATTCTGCTCGAGCCTGTGATGAAGATTGAGGTCAACACACCGGATGATTACATCGGCGATGTGGTGGGCAATCTGAACAAACGCAGGGGTAAAATCGAATCGATGCGCCGTCACCGTAAAGGGTCGCAGAAACTGAACGGCTTTGTGCCCCTTATGGAGATGTTTGGCTATGCAACTGCTCTTCGCAACCTTTCGAGTGGAAGGGCAAATTACTCAATGGAATTCTACCAGTATATGCCGGTTACCAAGGCCGTTCAGGAAGAAGCCCTGAAAAAGATTGCCGAAAAGAAAAGGCTGGAAAATAAATAATTGATTTTTTTGCCAATAGCTACTGTGAATCCCGCCTTTGTTTAAAAATAAAGTCGGGATTTTTGCTTTTCGCTGCTTGCAGATATTTCTTAAACCATTAATAAAACATGACTGGTGTCCGGTGAAATTTTTTAAAATATTGCCAATCGATTGATAATAATGTATTCTGTCAACTATACCATGATGGAACCTTGCTTCTTATTTTCTGACACCAAACCCCTAAATCACCAATCTGTCTAACTTTGCATAAAGGCAGGTTTTGGCGGCCTGGTGACTTTTCCAATGAATCTGACCAGGGTGTGTCAGGATTGATTTTACTTTATCCGGATGACAATGATTAAAAATTTCATTTCCTTTGCATAAAAAACCACCTGCATGAATATCCTTTTGCTTGGTTCAGGCGGCCGCGAACATGCCATTGCCTGGAAACTTGCTCAAAGCCCTGAAGTCCACAAGCTCTACATCGCCCCCGGCAATGCCGGAACCGGCCTGACCGGCATAAATGTTCCGATAGATGTTAACGATTTTGAGGGGATAAAACGCTTTGTACTCGAAAATGATGTTGACATGGTGGTGGTAGGTCCTGAAGAACCACTCGTTAATGGCATTGCAGATTTTTTTATGAACGACGGGCTTCTGACTGCCATACCGGTCATAGGTCCCTCAAAATCAGGGGCAAGACTGGAAGGCAGTAAGGATTTTGCCAAAGCATTTATGCAACGGCATGGCATTCCAACTGCAGCATACCGCACTTTTACAAGCAGCGAGTCTGCCGCTGCCAAAGAATTCCTTCGGTCAATGAAACCACCTTATGTGCTTAAAGCCGATGGGCTGGCAGCTGGCAAAGGGGTTGTTATTTGCAACGATATTCGTGATGCTGATCATGAGCTGACTGAAATGCTTGACAATGCCAGGTTTGGCAAAGCATCAGAAAAAGTGGTGATAGAAGAATTTCTCGCAGGCATTGAACTTTCGGTTTTTGTTCTTACTGATGGTCAATCGTGGTTGCTGCTCCCTGAAGCCAAAGATTACAAGCGTATTGGCGAAGGCGACACCGGCCTCAACACAGGTGGCATGGGTTCAATCTCGCCAGTTCCTTTTGCCGATCCCGAATTTATGGAGAAAGTCAGGCTGAGGATTATTGAACCAACAATCCAGGGTCTGAAATCAGAGCAAATTGATTACAAAGGATTTATATTTTTTGGTCTGATCAACGTGAACGAAAACCCTTATGTGATTGAATACAATGTTAGAATGGGTGATCCGGAAACAGAATCTGTGATTCCAAGGATTAAAACCGATCTCGTTTACCTGTTGAAGAAAGTTGCCGATCAGTCACTCAACACAGCCAGAATTGAGTTTGATGAGCATTTTGCAGCAACGGTTATGCTGGTGTCAGGAGGCTATCCCGGCGATTACCTGAAAGGATTCCAGGTGCATGGCCTTGATCGGGATTACCCTTCCTTGTTATTCCACGCCGGAACAACTTCAGATGAAACCGATCAGCTTGTAAAAACATCCGGAGGCCGTGTAATTGCGATAACTTCAATGGCCGGCACCACAGCCGAAGCCCTGGGGCTTTCGTACAAAACAGCCGCTGAAATTGACTTTCAGGGAAAAACGTTCAGAAAAGACCTGGGATTCGACCTCATCTGACCATAGCTCAAAAAAGTAATGTTTAAAAGACTTGCCAAAGCCGGAATCTTCACACAGATAATAGTCATCATACTCCTGTCTGCTGTCCATTATATTCTCCCTCAGGCAAAACTACTGCCAACAGCAGATACAGGCTATACAGCCCCATTCGGTGAATGGATTTACAAGCTGATTGCTGACTTTCCGGATTTGGCTCAACCATTGGTTGTACTATTGATAACCGCTCTGGCAATAGCCCTCAATGCATTGCTTATCAGGCACGATATAAGCCCGAGACAATCGCTGCTTCCGGCAATTACCGCAATAATACTGATGTTTTTCGCACCGGACGCGTATCATCTTATTGTAACGCTGGCTTGTCTGATCCTGCTGTTATTCAGCCTTCACAATGTTATGGGTATGTATGGTCAGCAATATCCTTTCAGCAAAGTATTGAATGCAACATTTGCCATTTCTATCGCATCAATGATTTCACCACCAGTCATCCTTTTTATTTTCTTTGTCTGGTTTGGCTTTTTCACTTTCAGAATCAATTCCTGGAGAGAATGGGTAATCTCTTTGATGGGGATCATCCTACCCTATTTTTACCTGGCTTTGCTCTATTTCTGGAACGATAACCTGCAGTATGCCGTCAGTCTTTACGGAGAATTGTTGAATAACTACACCTTTACCATCCAAAGACCAGCGCCGCTTGAGTTTGTCTTACTCGGGTTATTTGTTTTCTGGTTAATTATTTCAGGAACGAAATTTCTTGCTGATGCAGGTGAAAAGGTAATCAGTATCAGGAAGAAAATGTGGATCATCAGCCATTTTATGCTGGCAGGAATTGCCGCTTTGTCGATTTCAGGCAGCGCAATGATGTCGCTGCTTCCTTTGGTTTACATACCTGCTGCTGCCATGATAGCTTATGCAGTGTCGAATGGCCGTCGTCCGTGGGTGCATGATGTATTGCTGGTCTTGTATATTGTAGTCGCAATTGGAATCAGGATGAACCTTTAGAAACAAGTCTAAAGAAGAGAATGTTAGCAGAATTTTACACTTTTATCATTTTGGAGACAATTTTCCGCCCACTTAACAGGTCGGAGATCAAAGGTTAGCGATGTCGGCTACAGCACAGTAGTTGCTAATAAAGGAATTAATCCGTTGCAATAAAAAATCCTTCACAGGATGCTTAAGCAATATTTTTCAAATTGTTATATTCATGAAGCCGGAGCCGATGAAGCCGGACGGGGATGCCTCGCCGGGCCAGTTTTTGCGGCTGCAGTTGTCCTGCCTGAGAACTTTAGTTGCGAAGATTTGAACGACTCGAAGCAATTGACCGCGAAACAGAGAAACCACCTTAGGCTGTTGATTGAAAATGAAGCACTTGACTGGAAGGTTGCTGCTGTAAGTGCTGCAGAAATTGATCGTATCAACATCCTGAAAGCCTCCCTTCTGGCAATGCACATAGCCATTGAAGGCCTTAAAATTGTACCGCAATTGTTGCTGATCGATGGAAACCGGTTTACGCCCTATCCCGGAATTGAACACAGATGTATTATAAAAGGAGATGGGATTTATATGTCGATTGCAGCCGCATCGGTTCTTGCCAAAACCCACCGCGACGAGTTTATGCAGAAACTTCACCTTGAGTTCCCTGAATACGGATGGAATAATAACAAAGGATATCCGACCTTGCAACACCGGAGAGCAATCATGAAATTCGGCCAGTCGGTATGGCACAGGCAATCCTTCAGAGTAAGCGAGCAACTCAGGCTGGAATTCGACTAATGTTACAGGGTTTCAAGGTTTCAGGCCTGCCCGACTGACATAAACAATGCTGAAATGGAGCTTGATTTAAGTCGGTCAGGCGGGGTTCAAGGGTTCAAGGGTTCAAGGGTTCAAGGGTTGAAGAGTTCAAGGGTTCAAGAGTTCAAGAGTTCAAGAGTTCAAGAGTTCCCCGCCGAAAAGGCAGCTTGCCCCGCCTTTTCGGCGGTGGGGACTTCGCTTCGCTTCGCAAAGGTTCAAGGGTTCAAAGCTTCAACGGTTCAAGGGTTCAAGGGTTTCCCGCCGAAAAGGCAGCTTGCCCCGCCTTTTCGGCGGTGGGGACTTCGCTTCGCTTCGCAAAGGTTCAAGAGTTCAAAGGTTCGTAGGTTCAAGGGTTCAAAGGGTACAGTAATTAAGATCAAATTTCTATGT
>JBBQIQ010000191.1:0-6547 GCA_038325075.1 Bacteroidales bacterium
TTCGGAAAGACAATTAGTTAGAATTTTTGCGGGGGTGGGGGGTGGCGACGCCGCCACCCACCCCCTCCCCACCATCTAACCACAGAAAGCCCAGTCATTCCGAACGAAGTGAGGAACCGACCAAAGGGAGCTCACCGAAGGTAATCTCCTAATAGTTTACCGGACACTATTGATTTTTTAAAATAAAATAATTACAAGGTTAAAAAGAGTTTTGAGTGCATGGAAATAGGGCAATAACATCAAAAAACCTTTCATCAGGATTGAGAATTTCACCCCTTTTTGGTATTGAGTAGTCACAGAGTGGCGAACCCCGAAGGGCTCGACGAAGTCAAACATTGTTAGCAAATCGCAGACTAAGAGGATTTCAAGGCTTGTCTGTTTGTCTGTGACAAACAGACAAACAGGCCTGCCTGACTGCGTCAAGCAGACAGCTTCAGCGCACCGTAACGTAAAACGTGTAATGTTTTTATTGGGTTTTTTAGCAGACCTTATAATAGAGAAAAATAGTGCCTGGAACATATATATAATTATTTAACAAAACCTCACTTGTTTATCCGGCAATTTTTTTTAGTTTTACATTAAATCTGACTGATAACAGAATCAGATTTTTCGATGCATTTCCTGTAATTCCGAAGTTGTTTCTTTTGGGCTGTGGTCTTTCAGGGACAAGACGTTGAAAACATCTGATTC
The DNA here is from genome assembly GCA_038325075.1 of Bacteroidales bacterium. Lineage (GTDB taxonomy): Bacteria > Bacteroidota > Bacteroidia > Bacteroidales > Lentimicrobiaceae > Lentimicrobium. The sequence continues at coordinate 691 of JBBQIQ010000191.1, forward strand.
CTTTTATCTGACTTTACTGGAAAATTATGATCAGCACGGTAATAATTGATGATGAGATAAGATCGCGTGAAGCTATGCGTGAAATGCTCAGGCTCTATTGCAATGGAATTGAGGTTGTTGCGGAAGGTAAGGATGTTAAATCAGGAATAGAAGCAATTAACCATCACAATCCCCAGTTGGTCTTACTCGATATCAGAATGCCAGATGGTACTGGGTTTGACCTCCTGCGCCAGGTAATGCCGGTTTCGTTCAGGATTATTTTTGTTACAGCGTATGAAGAATATGCCTTAAAAGCGTTCAAAGTTAATGCACTGGATTACCTGACCAAACCTATTGATCCTATTGAATTGCAGCATGCAATTGAAAAAGCTGTCTCCATTATTGAGAACGGGGACATCAATGAAAGACTTAAAAAAATGCTGAATGATTATGTAAAATTTCAGGTGCCAGAGAATAGAAAAATCATTCTGAAAACTTCCGGAACCATTCATGTAGTTGATATCGATAATATTGTCCGTTGCGAATCGGACAGAAATTACACCATATTTCATCTCGAAGATAAGACGAAGATTCTGATGTCGAAGACCATTAAGGATTATTCCGATCTGCTTGAACAACATATTTTTTTCAGGGTTCATAATTCCCACCTGGTTAACCTGAAATATATAGTAAAATTTAAGCGGGATGAATTAATGTGTGTACTGAAAGACAATACCGAAATTCCTGTTTCGACCCGAAAAAGGGATGAATTGCTGAGAGTTCTCCGCACCCTCTGAAAATTTCCAATATTGCAGAAAACAGCCAAAATACCTACGCAGGATAACTAAACCATAGCACCTGATAATTAGTCCTGTTTTTTAGATATTTATTCCTTATTCTTGCATATTCAATAGCCTGTAATTTGAATATTTGGCATTCAGTGGTATGGTTAGCGATAGGAAAATATTAGTAATTTATGCTATGGGTTTACTGAAGTGTTGCCCTTTCGGGATCCGGAAAGCATCGTGTCCGTTACGCCGGAGTTCTGACATGCCAGATCTGCAAAACGTACATACCTATCTGAATGGATTATCTGTTGAAGAATTCAATCAGCTAATTAACAGCCATCTACGATGTATTAATACCCGAATGGATCAGGGTTGTCATTTTGTATTGAATTAAACATATTACCGATCACGAAATTTTTAAAAATATTAAAATCACGGATATAATGAATCTTGTACGGGTCAATAAATTTAAGTCAAGTATTATCGATGGCGGATTGCCTTTTACACCTGATGTAATTGAAATTGACGATACTTATATAACCATAAAAAAAAGGAAAACACCTTTATCTGCGCTGCAAACTGTATCAATACCCCTTCAAAATATTATAAATATTAAAATTCTGAAATCCGGCTTTGGTACTAACATCCTGATCGAATCATTTTCAAAAAGTTCGATTTTAGGTAAAGGCTTCTCAGTTAGAAAATCTATGAAAATTAAGAATTTGTTGCAGGGCTTTCCAACAGAATGAAGTTGCATAAGCCCCATAAATTCAAGGTTCGTTCTCCGGCTTCTATATTAAGGATTCATTGTTTTTCCCTTCAGTTGTTTATATTGTCCAATTTATCAGATAGAAGACTGCGAAATTGATAAATTTGCATAATCCCTATCTCCCGGGTCCGATTATGGAAAACGAGGCTGTTCATTCTGTCGCTTTGTACGACAACCCGTTGTTGTTCAACCAGGCTATGCTCGATGATATTGCTGAGGCTAAAGAGTTTATTTATCTCGAGATGTATAAGTTCGGGCACGACTCCAATGGTGACAGGTTCAGGGATTTGTTGGCCAAAAAAAGCGCTGAAGGCATTCAGGTTAAACTGCTGCTTGATTCGTGGGGCACTCCGCCAAACCCAGTGTATTTTGATAAAGTTACCAGCAATGGGGGTGAAGTCCGGTACTTCAAAAAAATCAGATTTTTTCTCGATTTTTTTACAAAAAATCACCGTCGGAACCACAGGAAGCTGTTGATCATCGATGATCGGATTACTTATATCGGATCAGCAAACATTACATCCTATTCATTGAACTGGCGCGAACTTGTGCTCAGACTCGAAGGAGCGATCACGCCGCTGTTCCGGAAATCCTTTCTGGATAGTTATAAGCAATATAACAAATACATATTCAATAGGTTTGCCTACAAAAAGGCAATTCACTTTAAGGGCTTTGAGATAATTCAGGACCTTCCTTCGATTTATCGTCAGCAGATTAAAAAGAGATATGAGAAGCTAATCAGGAAAGCACGTTCTGAAATAGTGATTGAATCGCCCTATTTTCTGCCCGGATTTAAACTCAGACGTTATATGATGCTGGCAGCAAAGCGTGGAGTGGATGTGAAGATTATTATGCCTCTTCATTCCGATGTGAGGTTTGTTGACCTTCTCAGGGATAAGTACCTCGGATTTTACTATTCTAATAAGATCAAAATTTTCTATTACCGGCCTAATAATCTGCATGCAAAATGCTTACTTATCGACAATGAGATATTTGTCATAGGTTCTTCAAACTTCGATTACCGAAGTTTCAGGTATCTTCATGAAATTGCGCTGATAGGCAACAACAAGCCTATTGTTAATCTGTTGAGGTCCCATTTAGATGAAACCCTGCGGAACTGCATAGAATTTGATCTTCAGAGTTGGGCAAACAGACCCCTGATTGAGAAATTATTCGGCTGGCTTCTCATCCCATTCAGGCACCTTTTCTGATCTCCTGATTCCGGTTTACAAGAAATACACCAGTAAACACAAGCAATGCCGCCAGTACTTTAGCTATGTTAAAGCTTTCGCTGAACAGAACAATACCAATGATTGAGGCGATAACAGGTTGCATGTAAATGTAATATCCGGCAATGCCTGCGGTGAGTGTACGGAGCGAGTATGTGGTAAGCAGGTACGTAATAAAAGTTGTACCGATGACGATGTAGGCAATTGAAAACCATGCATAAGGCGTGAAAATATTCAACTGCAGCATGCTCATGGATGGCAGGCAGAAAGGAAAAACGAGCAGGAAACCGTAGAGAAAAACCCATTTCATAATTGTAACGGCGCTGTATTTTAGCATCAGGGGTTTAATCAATACAAGATACAGACTGTAAGAAACAATGTTCAGGAAAATCAGCGTATTACCCAGCAAGTGGTTTTCCCCGTTTGAACTGAAATTGCCCTGCACAACCAATAAAACAGCGCCAACCGCCCCTAGCACCATTCCAGTTATTTTCGAACGGCCTGTTTTTTCCCCGGCCAGCCAGGCTGAGAAAAGCAATACGATGACCGGACTGCCTGAATGGATCAGGGCCGTATCGACCGGACTGGTGAGATTCAAGCCAATAAAGAAAAAAGTCTGGTTTACGGCAATCCCTGTCAGGCCGCACAACGCTAGGGTTAAGTGGTCTTTCTTTAAAATGTCCTGACGATCTTTTAGCAGTGAAACCAACCAGAACAGAGCGAGTGCAGACAGGCCCCTGACGAAAATGATCTGCATGGGCTGCATAAAACCGGGCATCAGGCCTTTGGCAATCCAATAGTTGGCGCCAAACAGCAAGCCGGAAACGATAAGTGCAAGATGCGCCTTTGATGATTCTCTCATTCTGATTTTCGGTCAAACGCCGGCAAAGGTCAGCATTAAAAGTTCATAAAAAAAGCCACAAACAATTGTCTGTGGCTCTTTGGTCGCTCTTCGTAATTTATGAAATGCTGATTTCTTTTTTCACAATGGATTCCTCTTTGCGCGGTAAGGTTATTCTCAGCATCCCATCTTTAAAATCGGCACTGATTTTTTCGGTATCAATACTTTTGGGCAGGGTAAAATTGCGGATTACGCCATTCAGCGAGAATTCGCGGCGAAGGTATTTATCATCGCTTATTTCATTCTGTTTTGCTTCGGCACTGATTTTGAGAGTCTGCTGTTCAAGGCTGATACTGAAGTCTTCTTTGGCATATCCCGGAACAGCCATTTCAATCATAAAAGCATTTTCCTGATTGTAAATGTTGACCGATGGTTCTGAATTTCCGGTGGAGCGTTCCTGATTAGCGATCAGATGATCGAAAAAATTGAAATTTCCAGGCTGTGTTTTGAAACGAACTAAAGTCATTTTATGGTCCTCCTTTTGTTTTTTTTAGTTTAATTTTGATGAACCATTGCTTTCAATCTTTATGCCGGTCAATTTTAAACGACATAATCTTAAAAAAACAAGACAGAATGGCATTATTTGTAATATTCGTCTGCCAATATGGCTTGTTTTAACTAATTTCTCTTTAAGATGTTGTTTAATACACCTATACTTTTTAATGGAAAATGCTAAAAGCCGGAGTGATTTCCGGAATGCAACTTAAAGATTTAATAACTGATTATGGCCAGTCAGCAGCGACGCATATTGAATATTTTTGCTTTTCGCAGGGTAATTATCCCTGTGATTATCGGCCTTGCTGTTATCGGGTATATGATTATGAAGGATCTTGGCAAAAGCGACCTGAGAACCATCAACTTAGACTGGCATTCGATGTTATTTTTTGCCGGAGCGCTTCTGCTGATTGCTGTCCGCGATATGGCCTACATGTATCGGATACGACTTTTGACAGGCAAAGCCCTAAGTTGGAGAAAAGCATTCGATGTTATCTTTTTGTGGGAGTTTGCTTCCAGTGTCACCCCTTCGGTTGTTGGGGGCTCAGCCATCGCTATCTTCATTCTGATCAAGGAAAAGCTCGGAGCAGGGCGATCAGCCGCCATTGTTATGGTTACTGCACTGCTCGATGAGGTATTTTACATTGTCATGGTACCATTGGTTTTTATAGTAGCCGGCTTCGACCGTTTAATGGTTGTTGGTTCAACTTTTACATTTCTGGGAATCGTATTTGGGCCTATGGGAATTTTTCTGGTGGGGTACATTATGATTAGTATCCTGACCGTTCTTTTGAGTTACGGCGTTATCTTCAACCCAAGTGCATTTAAATGGGTATTGGTCAGGCTGACAGCTTTACCTTTTTTACGAAAGTTCAGGGACGGGGCTACTGAAACAGGTAATCAGGTGATACTGGCTTCAACAGAGTTCAAGGGAAAATCTTTTGGATTCTGGCTTAGGGCTTTTGGTGCTACTTTTTTTTCGTGGACAGCCCGTTTTTGGGTTGTAAATTTATTAATCATGGGGTTTACCGGGCTTATTTCCTATCCTGAGAACTTTCTGATCTATGCCAGGCAATTGATGATGTGGGTTATTATGCTCGTGAGCCCGACACCCGGTGGAAGCGGAATAGCCGAGTATTTTTTCCCGGTTTTCCTCCGTGAATTTATTGCCGGAAAAGCGGGCGATCTCACAACCCTTGTTGCCTTTTCATGGCGGTTGATCACCTATTACCCATACCTGATCATCGGGGCTTTCATACTTCCCTTCTGGTTGCGCCGTGTCTATCTTGGACGAAAGTTGATCAGTTTTAAAAGGGGTAAGAAAAATTAGGATTATTTACTTTTCTGTAACCTGGATTTTCATTTATTAAAATCCCGGCAAAGATATTTAGTAATAACCCCACTTTGGCTATCTGAAACTTGCTGAAAAACCCGGTGAATTTTCGGACTGACCTCAGAGAGATCACACGTTTATAGAAAAGGATGAATATAACAATGTGCAACCCCGGCTGGGGTCGCAGGTCTATCGTTTTGATGCAATTTCGATAAACATTTCCAATAGTGTCCGACTAAATATTGAAAACAATGCAAACAGAGGTTGAGATTCCTCACTTCGTTCGGAAAGACAATTAGTTAGCATTTTTAAGGAGGGGGTGGGCGGTGGCGAAGCCGCCACCCACCCCCTCCCCACCATCTA
>JBBQIQ010000192.1:0-6538 GCA_038325075.1 Bacteroidales bacterium
AGTTTATTGTTGGCCTGCGTCTTACCTTCTGACGCAGGGATACTGACCCGGTAGAAAGGTGAGCATCAGAAAATAAGATGCTCACCAACCTTGGTATTGTTGGCCTGCGTCTTACCTTCTGACGCAGGCCTGTTGAACCGGCATTAAGCGATCGTCAGAAAATAAGATGCTCACCAACCTCAGAACGCTCACCAGCCAAGAAAGTGTTGGCCTGCGTCTTACCTTCTGACGCAGGCCTACTTAACCGGCAGAAGGGTGAGCAACAGAAAATAAGACGCTCTCCAACCCCAGGACGCTCAACAACCTTGTTATAGTTTGCCTGCATCTTACCTTCAGCCGCAAGCCTGCTATTCCGGTAGAAAGGTGAGCGTCAGAAAATAAGACGCTCTCCAACCCCAGGACGCTCAACAACCTTGTTATAGTTTGCCTGCGTCTTACCTTCTGACGCAGGCGTGCTGAACCGGCATAAAGGTGAGCGTCAGAAAATAAGACGCTCACTAACTCTGGGGACGCTAACCAGGCAATGTATTGTTGGCCTGCGTCTTACGTTCCGACGCATTCCTGTTAATCCGGCAGAAAGGTGAGCGTCAGAAAATAAGACGCTCACCAACTCCGGGGACGCTAACCAGGCAATGTATTGTTGGCCTGCGTCTTACATTCTAACGCCGGCGAAGCACCAGCAGGTTATACTACCTTGTTATGTAGATTCGTAATGTTAAATATTTGTTAAATTGATACTCGTGGATAACTATTGAAATTTACGATTGTTAAAATAGTACTAACCTGCTAATATTATACTTGTAATACCACCATCCCGGATATACTCACTAACTTAAAAAAATCCGACTTTGTAAAACAAAAACAACAGCATTATTCATTTTAAAACCTTAAATATTATGACTACCGAAAACCGATTGCCGGAATTGACTTCTAATGGTATGAAATTAACCATTCTAAAGGCAGGTGCTGATACGAACGGACGATCTCTCGATATAGAATGTGAAATATTACCAGGTTGTAACATGAACAACCCGATGATGCAAACCCATCCCGGCCAGATTGTAACTTATGAAGTACTGGAAGGTGAACTTGAATTCTTTGTGATTGACCGATGGATTAAGGCCAGGAAAGGGGAAAGCATATTCGTTGATAAAGGGACAACTCATACGTTCAGAAACCCTGCCAACAATGTCGCCAGGGTATATAATACCTATCAGCCGGCAATGGATATTGAAGACTACTTCAAAGGCCTCTCCCATTTTTCGGGAAATCTCATAAACAATCGGAGAAAGAGAATGTAACCTCGTCCGATACCCTTTATAATCTTGATTTCCCGGTGTGTAGAATAAAATATGATCTCCCGTAACAAGGCGGTTGGTTAAGGAAGTTTTTGATGTTCTGACAGGTTTCACGCCTGCCTGTGAGGCCTGTCTGCCTGAGCATACAGGCCGACCGGTCTGCATGACTCAGTATGTCAGACAAAGACACAGGGACACATTTAAAATCCTGGTTACATTCACCATTTCTGTAGAATGGAAAAGGGCCCCAAATCAGGAGAAGTCGTTTAGTCGGTAAGCCGCCCGCCTGCACTTATCCAATCACTGATTTTTGCCTTATCGGTTGCCGATAATGCTCCCGTTGGCGGCATTGTTCCCTGATCTACAGCCTGTTGTTTTATTCTTGATCCATTTACCACAATACCTGCGTTCGTCTCAAAATTTAAACCACCTGTATTTGAAGGGGATGCGTGACAGCCTGAAGTCGCGCAATTGCCCGTAACAACCGATTTAACTGCCAGAAATTTTGGTCCGGGTGTTTCTCCAACAGGATCGTTATCATCGTTTTTTGAACATGAATACAGGATGCCAACGGCCAGGAAAATGCTTAAAATTAAATTGGGTCTTTTCATTTTAACTGATTTTAGAGGTTAGTTTTTGCAATGTCATCAGTTCCTTTTAGAAGGCTGAATGATGAGGTAAATTTATTGCTGCTCTGTATTCCCAAAAAATAAAACCTGCCGGACTGGAATAAATGACCTCCGAATAAGCATTTTGGTGCCTTTTTGCAGGAATTACCGGGGTCTGAATTTATGGCCTGGCGAACCAGTAAATTTGTCTCCCTCCGTTTACTCTTTTAACGTCAGATTATTAGCTATTTAGAATTACTGGAATTGAAGTACATTTTCTGTTATTATCTATTCAGAGCCGACTGGTTATTGTCTGAATAATTGAATAAGGCGTTAATAAATATTAGATCTTACTGGCGATTTTTAATAAGGTTAGAAGAAAAAATAAGGTTCACAATTGGATTGGTTATGTCTTACTAAGGTTATAAGAATAGATAAGGTTGATTCTGGAAACCCGGGGCGAAGGATCTGCCTGATTGCCCTCAGGCAGACAGACGGGTGTCGGGGGCATTGCTAACCATTGCTCTTAGGCTTTTGCTATTCGAAAAAACCAGGGACGAGGGACGGGTGTTGAGGGACGCTGCTACCCTTTGCCCTCCCGACGAAGTGGTCGGGATTCCCGCGCCAAAGTGGGCAGCTTGTCCCGCCCTTTTTGGCGGGAGGGCAAGCTGCTTCGCTCCATGTGCCCTGTGCCCTTCATGGCTATTGAGAGCGCATATCCGGTTTGAATCATCCGAAAGGTTCCAAACCTGCCCGGCTGACCTGGAATTTTACTATCCGCATTTAGGTTGCCAGGCTTATTGGCTTACAATGAAGTAAGTCCACCCGGAATTCCGATACGGTTTAATTCGCATCGGTGATCAAACCCAAATTTATGTAAATAATTTTTACTTAAGGATTTTAGAAATCGCCGGATGCCTGCAAAACAGGTTTCAGAATTTGGAATATCCATAAAACTTATGTTAAACATCTGTTAATCACGAATTCTTAAAAACTATTCATAAGTGATGTTGTTTTGCTTGCATAAAACTATACCCAATAAATTAATTTCGGTATATTTGAAATTTGCCATGAAGCAGCATCAAAGGTTATTCACACTTCATTTGTAAATAAGCTTGAAGTTCACTCTGAAAACGAAAAAATTGACACCATCCCGATCCCGTACGTACGGGATCGGGACACTAAAACACTATCTGCCAGTTGGCGGACACCAATTTTAAATTGTTGAAGTACAATATTATACAAAATTTGGTGCCTTGGAGCATTGGTGTCCAACCTTCTTTTTTGACTTTTTGGAGTGGACTCAGGCATTCACCCTAAAACGCACTTTTATGAACGAATACGTTGAAAAAGAAGGAAAACTTGTTTTCAGAATTTCCGGTTTAAATAATCCGGTACAGATTAAAGTTGACTGTCAGTACGGTACCCTTTCGAAAGTTTCATTTTTTCATAATGGGCTTGAAACGGTTGGATGCGGTGAAGAAGTGGCAATCGGAAAAGGGCAGGACCTGAAAAATCAAACCATCGAATTCAACGGGGCATCCGGTAATCCTGATGGTGGAAAAATAAAAATCATTCATACCATTTATGAAACAGGAGGCAATTCCCTGGTCTATACCTTTCCCGATGATTATACAGGGAAGCCACCATTTAATTTGAATGATCAGGAACCCAGTTATGTATTCACGGTTAACTTTATTTAGGATGAAAACCACATGTATTGCACGCACAAACAAGTATGGAAATAATTTTCAAGCATGTGGGTTCCATCTGACCAATAAAATCAAAATTATATACAGATGAAACCCGGAATTCAACTGATTTTTGCAGCAATTCTTTGGCTGCTGAGCGTAAATTCACATGCCCAGGTGCTTGACAAACTGACAAGCCCTTCAATGCCGGCAGCAACGATTATTGGAACTCAGTTTAATGAAATCAACACGCCAAAATCGCTGAAGGCTCTTGAAACTGCTATATTTAATAACTTTATCAATGCTGAAGGCAGCTCTTTGATTCCCGGGAATTATGCGTTGGAAGTCAATCCTTTTATGCTTGGCAAGAGAACAAACTTTGATTACCTTGACTACCTCAAAGACGAAATTAAACTGAATTTGTGGAGAAACCTTTCTTTTTCGGTTGCTTCAACCAATAATTATATAATAAATGATTCAATTACAGGTAGTTCACTTGGTTTCGGAGGGCGTACCATGATCCTCAACGGAAAGGTTAACCAGCAACTCGAATCGGAATACAGGTCGATTTCATCCATATATAGCGACCTGCTGGCCAAGCAGAGCCAGATAAGGACAATGTTTGGTGTGTATAAAAGCAGCCTTGCACAGTTTTCTTCTTCAGGCGAACCAATGCCTGATAAACCATTTCAACCGGACAGCCTGATGGTTTTTCTTATGAAATCCGATGTGTTGAAGGCTCCCGAAACCGCAGCAATCATCAGCCAGGTGTTCAGCGAACTCTCAACAACCGGGAAATCGTATGAAGAGATCAGGGAGGATTTTATAACGGTTTTTAAGGAAAAATATTCGGGTGTGGTTCTTGGAGAATTCAGGCGATTGCTCGAAAGCGTAAAAACAGAGCGCTACGGATTGCGGTGGGAGGTTGCCACGGCCTTTGCATTAAACTTTCCAACAGGCGATTTCAATAACAGTGTTTCCCCCAATCAGGGCATCTGGAGCAATATTTCATACAGGCCTTTCAAAAAGGTGGAAAGCGTTGCCACTCCCGAAACCTATTACGAAGTGCCTGTCAATTTTGAATTTATCGGCCTTGTCAGGTGGATCAACAACAACGATGCTTTTATCAACCGGTATCATCCTGTCGATACCTTGCAGTTTAACGCGGGCGAAGTTTTTGATTTCGGTGTCCGGGGTATCCTGGAATTCGGGAAATTATCCGTCGAAATGGAATACATCTACCGGAACAACCGCAACAAGGAATTTATTACCGTCGATGATAACCGGTATTCAAGGACCATGAATGACGATACCTATAAATTCCTGTTAAACATCAATTACAATATCAACGACAATATCGTGCTATCCTATAACATAGGCAGGAATTATGAAATGGTGAACAGCGATACAGGCAACCTGATCTCCGGCTTATCGGTCAACTTTGGCTTTGGCAGTATTAATAAGGATGAACTGGTAGAGGCAGCCATGAAAATGAAAGAGAGATAATCGTGGCTCCATTTGCGGGAAGAGATCACTAACCTTCCTGCCAAAGAGCCCCCTCTCCGGGAAGCTTTCTAAAAAGATAAACACATAGAAACATAGTTTAACATAGGCACATAGCAATTCGCTTTGGCCGGAACACTTAACAAAACGTGTTCTATGTGCTTGTATTTTAAAACCTCACCAGCAGGTCAACTCCTCTCCATTTTTTAGAGCGGGGGCTGGGGGGGTGAGGTCTAAAGCCATTATTATCTTTTAATAAGTACTAATAGCGTCAATGGTATTTTTAATATTAATTAACTAACATAAAATGAGTATATTATATCAATAATTAATCTGAGTAAAGCTTGTTGTATTCTTTTTTATTAAAAAGATTTATTATTTGGTATGCTGTTTGATAAGTTGGCGGTAGAAATATTAACCCGAGGTAAATGAAAACGCCTCACAAAACCAAAAGCCATGAAAGCGCTCAAAATTTTCTCCGCACTTGTTCTACTCTTCACGCTCAGCTTTACATCGAAAGCCCGTGCTTCCGGAGATGAAAGACTTAACCTTCCCGGCGATAACCTAAACCTTTATGCCGTGATGGATTTATTCCGTGAGTCTGAAACACTCGAAGGTTTCGAAAGAAGCCTCAATGCCGAGGAATCCAAAATCAACAACCTTGATCTGAATGGTAACAACCTGATTGATTACATCCGGGTAATCGATTATAAAGACGTTGATGCACACTCCATTGTGTTGCAGGTTGCCATCAACGAAAGGGAAAACCAGGATGTGGCTGTGTTTACCGTTTTTAAAGACAAACGTGGCCAGACTCAGGTACAACTGGTGGGCGATGAATACCTGTATGGCAAGAATTACATTATTGAACCCAACTACGCCGACAATGGTTCTTACAGCGAAACACCCAACCCGGGCTACGCCGGCAATAACGGGCAAACGGTGGTTGTTACCCGTACCACTTATGTTGAAGTACAAAGCTGGCCTGTGGTAAGATACATTTATGCACCGACTTACTTAGGTTGGAATTCGCCCTGGTACTGGGGTTACTATCCTTCTTACTGGAGCCCATGGCGCCCATATTACTGGGATTACTATTACGGATACCATTCACACTGGAATGACCATTATTATGGACATTACCGCCACAGCAACTATTTCAGGTATCATTACTATGCCGACAACTACTACCACAGGCACCGTGCCTATTCTACCACGGTTCGCGCTTACAGAGACAACGGACGCTACAACACGACCTATTCCCGTCCCGATCTGCGCAGTGAAGGCTCGGCTGAATACACGAAAAGATACGGCATCTCAGGCCGCGGTGAAAACCGGGCGGAAATTGGCAACCAGGGCCGCGCAAAGCAGGATGTAAGGCAGGATGCCGGTCGTCGGAGTGCATCACCAGCGGTTAGCAACCGTTCATCGAAACCAG
>JBBQIQ010000193.1:0-6524 GCA_038325075.1 Bacteroidales bacterium
ACCGATGTATCACCCGTTGCTGTGCAGGAAACAAAAAAATGCCTTTTCTGAGCAACAAGATTTGTCACCGAAAAACAGAAAATCAAAATTATGGGGAAATAGAGTTTTTTCATTTTGTCAGGATTTCGCATTGAGGCAAAACTTGTTTTATATGGTTAATCTCAGTTTCTGACAGGTTTGTTTTAGCAATCCCCAATTGAGTCAGGTTTTTTAATGGCTTCACAATTTCAACAAGGGTACTAACCGGATTTATATCAGCATTTAGTGTTGTAAGATTTGAGAGATTTGATACGGAAGAAGGGAGTTCTGCCAGATGATTATTGATTACACTTAAAATTTTGAGTTTCGAAAAATGGCCTATTCCGGAAGGTAAACGAGTTACTCCGGATCCGAAATTGAGAATATAAAGTTCCTCAAGCGGATAAGCTGATGCGTTGCTGAGTATGCGTTCAAGGTCGACACTTTTGCCCGGTTTCTCACAGGTAATTATGAGAGTTTTAATGCTTTTAAAGGCCGGCATTTGGTCGATAATGACATCGATACGCGGCATCGACATATTGATCAGCAAATATGGCATGAGTTGAAGCCAACCTGGGCTTTTAATGGTTGGATCCTCATCGTCTTTGTATTCCTGAACAATCTCTTCCCGAAGCGGTTTGGCCAAATCCCAATCTCCTCCCTCCTGGGCAATTTTCATCATTTGTGTCCAAAGCTGCATCTTATCATCCACTGCATCTTGTTTGAATTGCTCAGTCTCTTCATTCGATAAGCCTTTTGGCAATTCGCCTTGTGGCTTCCCTGTCATCATCAGCTTTTTTGAAAGCTCCCGGATCTGATCATTAGCTTTTTTAGCTGCCACCGGATCTTCCCAGTTGGTCGATTGCCGTATTTTCGCCATCTGCTGTTTCAGTGCTTCAGGGCTTTGATTTTGAGCATTCAGATTCCCCACTGCGAAGAGCAGAAATAACAAAACCATACCCAACATCGAAATTTTTGGGCGGAAGCTTTCTACCTGGAAATATCTGTAAACGGATTTCATGTGTTATTTAAATAAGTTATACTGATATGCCCCTCCCAGTAATCCAAGATAAGATGTTACTTGTTTGATTCCCAGCCGACCCGGGTTCTGTTTTACATCAACTCCTGTTTGCAATTTAGCTTGCCTTGCCGATATCAATTCCAATCTATAACAAGTTGACAGACATGATTTTGTATAGGATTCATACCTTTCTAAGAGACTGAGATATGATGCTGAATATTTATTGCAATACTTCGCTTTTTCAGCATTCAATTTTTCGCCTGCTGATTTCCCTTCCGCATCGTTTCCTTCACCCATTAAATCAATTGATTTAGATTCCAACTGATCTATTTTGTCTAACATTACTTTTGCCTCAGAATCGTTGTTGATTGCTGCAAATTGTTGCTTAAACTTCGATTCAATAGCGCCAATACTGTCTAAAAGATGTTTTTGCAAAACAGTAAGCTGATACAAATTTTTAGTTTGTAGTTGTTTTTCCTGATTTTTTTGATAGTCAGATTGTACCTCTGCCATTTTTTCAGTACTGTAAGCCTCGGCCCATGCGGCCTGCCCTTTATCGCTCATCTTATCCATATTTTTTATTTCACCAAGCGACAGGTTGGCACTATTTTGCAATGCTTTATTTACCAATGCATCACTTTCTTCATCGCTTAAACCTTCATCCTGAAGTTTTTTTAATTCCTTTTCGGAAAGGCCATATTGTTTGGCCATGTTTTTCATGGCCTGTGTTTCAAATTCTTCAGAACTTGATTCATCCTCTTCATCGCGCCTTGAAAGTTCATTGTCAATCAATTCCCTTACTTCTTCAATTTTATTCGCAAACTCTGTTCGTTGATCAATATCTTTTGAACATGCCGAGCTGGGAATTTTGGGTATCATACCTAAAAAAGCTTCAGGAGTAACTTGTGCGAATGTGCTTACTGTAGCAAACACCAGATTCATAATTACAATAAATGTTTTCATTTTCGTGTGATTAAAACTAACTGATGGACTTAAATTTATTCAATTGGCGAATGCCCAAGATGAATTAAATAATCCCGAAGCTCTTCCAGATACATCAATCCAGGTTCATTTATTTCTTTTTTTGTTCCTGAAGCTGAACCAGCCAATTTATTGGTAAGTTCATCCATTCGGTAATAATCATCTGCCATAGCCATAATGGCGCTTAGCCTGTTACTTAAAATAGTTTGATATTCTGGCGTCAGAAACGAACAATAAGCCTGATAACATTCTTTTTCTTTTTTATCCAAATCCGGATGGTTATCTGTGCCCAGGCTTTTGTTTGGCCGGCTGGCTCGTTCTTTAGCAATTGCCGCCATGCAGGCATCATATTCCTTTTTCTTATTTTCTTTTAGTTGATTAAATTCTTCCAGTTGTTTTTCAAATTTTGATACTCCGGCCTGAATTTTCTCTGCAATCTGGCTTTGCTCCTGAGCCATTTCGAACATGTTCATGTTGTTTTTTTGCGCCACCTTGTTTTTATCGGGATTGGCTTGTGCGTCGGCCATCATTTCGGTGGTCATCCCCTCGGCCCAGGCTTTTTTCCCGGCATCACTCATTTGGCCGGCCTTTTGGGCTTCTTCAATCGACATATTCATATTCTGCTGCATCATTTTATTGGCCATTGCCATTTTTTCTTCTTTGCTTGCAGTTTTCATTTTTTGCATATCGGCATCTGAAACTGACATACCTTGCTGCTTCATCATATTCTTAGCAGCCTGTTCATCAAAATTTTTAGTAGCTTGTTTTGACTCTTGTTTTCTTCTGCTTATTTCCAATTGTAAATCCTCTTTTACCTGATAAACTTCCTTGAAAAATTCAGAATTACTTTCCTCATTACAACTCAATCGACCAACATCGGGCATTCTTCCTAAAAAGGCATCAGGTGCGTGTTGCGAAAAAATATTCAGAAATAAAAAAAAGAAAAGCAGTGATAAGATTGTAGTTTTCATAATTAAACTGTTTTATAAAGTTTGTCAAAATCAAAAAAACATAAAACCCTTAGTGAATTTCTACCAATTCGGTATAGGATTGTAACTTGCCATTTTTGTCGTAATTCTCTGATTTAATTGCCCCAACACCTTTGGCATACCACTCAACACTTTTCATGTTTGCTTTAATTCCCATGGCTACAGCCAGAACATCGCTCGAAAATTTATAGCTTTCGAAACTGCCGGCTTTGACAGTCATATTTTCGATCGCTTCCACCTTTCGGTTGGTCAAATCTGCCGACATTTTCATATTCACGAAACCCATTTTAAGGGACATCATTACGTTGGCATCAGGAAGCATTTCACCAGCTTTGGGATTTAGCGGGATTTCCATGTTATTGCCCGTAATTTCCACGGTTGCCGGTATTACTCCTTCCTGCTGAAAAGCTGACTTATTCACGAAATTACTCATGTCGAAATATAGCTTGTCACCTTTTTGGTGAATTGTAATATCTTCCTTAAAAACCAGTTTTTCCTTCGGATCGAGCGATTCGTACTGGTAGGTAATATCAAAATCACTGCCATTAGTTTTTACATCTTTTATGGTGTGTTTAACCAAGCTGGTGAGCTTGTCCTTCTTGTCGAAGGTTTTATAAACTAAAACTGTTCCCACTTTTGTCGGGAAAAAGGGTTCCTGTGCTTTCAGCGTTAATGCGCCAAAGAGAATTACTGAGAGAAATAGTAGTTTTTTCATAATTGTTATTATTTATTTGTTTTCTAAGGAATAGTTTTTTAAAGAATAGGGATTAGGATTTATAAATCAATAATTTAGTGTCTGGTCAAACATGGTTTACTTACTTTTTAATAATTTTAAATGTTTGTATCACCTTCCCTTCAGATATTATTTTCATGAAATAAATTCCTGGATTATATTTCTCAAAGGAAATTTTCTTTTCATTGAAAATCTGTTTCTCTCTTAACAGCATTGATCCACTCAGGTCGAACAATATGCATTCAAGACATCCAGTATCATCCGATTCAAATTTTATCGTAACAAAATCACAGGTCGGGTTGGGATATGCGAGTATTGAAATGCCGGGAGTAGTCTGGTCATTAATTGCCGTTATTATAATACTGGTCTGATGAAAGCCCTGTGTTAGAGTATTACTACCGTCTGATTGTGTTGCAATAGTCAGTTCTCCAAGGGTATAAGATATCGTTCCTGAAATGTTTTGCCCATTTCCGCCCGAGGAAGAGATGATCTGTTGGGAATATATGTTACCCGATAACAATACAAAAGAGGTGAATGCTGCCAACCCTTTAAAAAGCGACTTTGCTCTCATTTCTCTGGTTGTTTTGGTTTAATAGCTTCAGTTAGACTGGCAATCTCAGATTTCATCTCAGCAAGGGCTTGTTCGAACTCCTCAGTTTTTTTCTGTAGTTGCTGGTTTTTTTTGTTTAATTCCTGAACGGCATTAATTAGGGGGATGACAAACTCGGCATACGACAGGTTAAGGGTTTTATCAGGATCATCATCAATAATAAGTCCGCTGAAATCGAGCCCCATATCGATAAGTGTCTGCTGCACATCCTGCGCAATAAGTCCATCGCGACGACGCCTGTTTGTGTCTTTGATGTAGTTATAACTGGCAGGTTTAAGTTGAGTAATAAAATTAAGGCCCAGGCCGGATGTGTAGGTAATATTTTCTTTCAGCCGGCGGTCCGACCAGTTAACCCAAGCTCCATAACCACCAACTGATGTTGCGTTACCATTACCGAGAACGATCTTATTACTTGAGGTTACAGTTGCCTGGTATCCAATTGCAGTTGAATTGGAGATTCCACTTGAGATATTCGAATTAAATCCTACGGCAGTATTGTTATTGCCTTCAACAAGTGAAATCATTGAGTTCTTTCCTATTGCAGTGTTTCCGTTCCCTGTTGTATTATACCTCAGGGACTCAACACCCATTGCGACGTTATCGAATCCGGTTGTATTCAGGTTTAAAGCAAAATAGCCAGTGGCTGTGTTGTCCCAGCCAGTGCAAGAAGCCAACGCATATGCTCCAAGAGCGCTGTTTTTATTTCCAGATTGATTTTTAAACAATGCAAAAGTCCCCACAGCAACATTATCTGCTCCGGTTTTATTATATGTTAAAGCAGCAGCCCCTGTTGCAGTATTTCCTTCTCCTGTAGTATTTTCACGCATTGAACCTGAACCTATAGAGGTATTTGAATTCCCTGTGGTGTTTTCATACAGTGCTATAGAGCCAACTGAAGTGTTCCAGGTCCCGGTTGAATTATTATAAAGCGCATAATCTCCAATAGCACAGTTTTGGATCCCGCTTATATTTGAATAAAGTGCTGAATAACCAATAGCAATGTTCCCTCCACCAATAGTGTTTTTGTATAATGCGTGAGAACCGACCGCTGTGTTTTCACTTCCACTCTTATTTGCCTGGAGAGCTACGGCTCCTATAGCAGTGTTTTTGGAGCCATCCGTATTTGCATAGAGGGCACGATAGCCGTCGGCTGTATTAAATGACCCTATATTCGAAATCAGGCTCTCTGTTCCGGTTGCTGTTGCAGCTTTTGATGCATCTAGATTTACAGGTTTATCGGTCAGTGCATTATAGCTTCCGCTGAATCCGTTCCCGGCATACAAGGCATAGGGTACACTTAGTAACTGGCTTGTTCCCATCGCCGATCCATCAACACTGACCTTTATAAAGTATGGTCCGGAGCCCCAGTCTATTGTAGTAATAGAGCCTGATATTGGAGTCCCTTTACCAATTAGTATGTTGATTAACCCGTAAGCATTGGTAGTTATAGCAAATGACTCAGCATAAACAGAGGCGCCTGTTGAAGAGCCCTTGAGCAAATCAATTCTTACAGTTGCACTGGCATTGGTCCTGATTGCTCCTGCTGCATCACGAAGCACAGCCTGATAGTTGAAACTGACCGGAGCCTGCCCTGATAATTGAGATATAATGAGACTTATAGTTAAAAACAGAAAGAGCTTTTTCATTATGCTTATAGTTTAATAGAGGTAAAATCATTGATTGAAACAACATATTTTAATAATCATACTGCAATATCGGGTTTCACCCTTACTGTTTCGATATTACAATTTTATAAACTCCACCCTGCGGTTGAGGGCCTTATTGGATGGTGAGTCGTTAGGAGCAATAGGCTGACCTTCTCCCATTCCATCAGTTACTAGGCGATCTCCCTTAACTCCAAATGATCGTACCAGTTCTTCTTTTACTGCTGCAGCACGTTGCTTTGATAATTCAAGGTTAGCTGCATCGGCACCATCGCTGTCTGTGAACCCAATTATTTTAACCTTCACGTCAGGCACCTCATTGAGTATGCTGGCGATCTCTTTTAATGTACCATACGATTCCGGTTTAACATTTGCCTTGTTAACATCGAAGTAGATCCCATAAGAGACCAGTTTACCCTCGGTCATTAGTTTATTACGCATATCAGGGTTCCCAACCGCGATGCGGATATTTGAAACCATTACCGCTCCTTCTTCAAATCGGATTCTG
>JBBQIQ010000194.1:0-6470 GCA_038325075.1 Bacteroidales bacterium
TCAACCAATGTCCAGATCAGCCGAAGCCTTAAAATCATTTGACAGTGGATTCAACTGCGCCCAGTCTATGCTTTTCACCTATGGAAAAGAATATTTCAAAGAACAGTCATTTGCCTTAAAACTCGCTTCCGGTTTTGGTGCAGGGATATCCTACCGTGGTGAAATGTGCGGGGCAGTGAGTGGTTCCCTGATGGTGATCGGACTCCATTATGGATATGCCGACCTGACCCTGGAACTTGAAAAGGAGATGAACTTCTTGGTTTCCAGGGAATTTTTAGCCGCTTTTGAACAGCACAATGGCTCCCTGGCCTGCAAACAACTGGTAAAATCCGAAATCAATACCCCTGAAGGATTGGAGTATGCCCGGCAGAACGGGCTCTTTAACAAGACCTGTCCTAAACTCATTGCAAGCGCTGCTGGGATACTGGAATCGTTGATGGAGAAATATCCGGTGGAGAAACTGAAAAGCAAATAACGGACCAATTGCATTCCGGAAGACGGATGTTGGAAGTCGGCAATTGCCAGGCTTTTTATTTCCGGAATATTATTCATAAATTTGGATAAGCGGAATCATTGTTACCCGCTTGAAACCGGATATGAGAATTCTGCTGACTATCTTGTTCCTTCTGCTTTCTGCAACACTTCCGGCAACTTAGGTAATAAAAGTCTGCAGAAATGAACGATCAGCAACAAGTACGGTAATTTCAGAATATCTGTTAGTGGAAGATCAGCACTTTACAAGCAATAGCCAACTTTAATTGTTAATTGCATGTTCCGGCGAAAGGCATCGGCGAGGTAGCGATTTAACAGGACACAAAAACAAATTATGAAAAGCATAAATTATTCCGTTCAACTTGCCGGTGCATCGTTCGACCGCATTGATGCCCGGGAATCAGATTACCTCTATATTGCCGGTTCGCAGATACCCGGTGCCGGGAATGGCCTATATACCGCCATTCCGATATGGAAGCATGAAATCATATCCCTGTTCAAAGGAAAGTTGTTATCGCAGGATGAAGCGGATCAACGGGCAAAAGCAGGACACAATCAATACTTCATCAATATGCCCGACGGTACGATCATGGATTCCATGCATGTAAAGTGTTTCGCCAGATATGCCAACGATGCCGAAGGCCCGGTAAAAACCGGTTCCGGAATAAATTCAGCAATTACACTTGATGACGACAACCATGTTTGCCTCGTTGCCATAAGAGACATTAACGCCGGTGAAGAAATATTCTGCAGTTACGGCAAAAGGTACTGGAGAAAATCTGCCGGTTTTTAAAGTTGAGGTAAACAATCTGGTTAAACAGAAATTCAGCAATTTTCCGGGGTACATAAAATACAGAATATCTTCAGAATGTCCTATGGTAGATTGCCATTCCATCACGGGTGGTTCATAGGTAAGCTCTTAAAACGGATCCTGATAAACACTATTTTTGATCACCGATAGAATTGATCAAAGACATTTCCATGAAACCAACCCTGATATTCTTTTTTCTCTACCTGGCCGCTTTCTCTCTTTTCTCCCAAGTCGTCGCATCTTCAGACCTTTTCAGAACACTGAAAACCCAGGACAGTTTGCTGTTCGAAGTGGGTTTTAACACCTGCGACATTATACAGTTTGAGAACCTGATCAGCGATGATTTTGAGTTTTACCACGACAGGTCAGGTATAACTTCTTCAAAAGCTGCTTTTATTGTCAGTATCCGTGACGGGCTTTGTAAAATGGACTATAAGGCCAGGCGGGAACTGGTTGAAAACTCACTGGAAGTCTTTCCGCTTGAGAACAACGGGGTACTTTATGGCGCCATTCAAACGGGCAACCATCGCTTCTATGCACTTGAAAAAGACAAACCGGAATACCTGTCCAGTGTGGCCCGGTTCACACATGTCTGGCTACTTGAGGACGGGTTATGGAAACTCAGTCGCGGATTGAGCTACGATCATATTGGCTCAAACTAAAAAGCCTTAATTTATACGCAATTTCAAGTGAAACCATTAAACCGGATATGAAAAAAATCGGCATTATCGGTGGCACAGGCCCTGAATCAACAATTGATTATTACAATGAGATCATCAATGCTTTCAAGGATGGGAGCGGGGATATGAATTATCCGGAGATCATTATCTATAGCATCAACCTTGGCAAAATGACAGGCCTGATGCGTGCGGGGCAATTCGATGAGGTTACCGGATATTTGGTTGAAAAGATTGAATGTCTGGAGAAAGCAGGTGCTGAATTTGCGGCCATCAGTGCCAATACGCCACACATGTTTTTTGATACTACTTTATACTTTACCATAACTCTAACTTTCCCTCCTTTCATCTGTTAAAGTCCTGCATTGTTTAAACAAGAATTTACTACCCAATGACTGATGAAGCCCTGAAAAGAAAAATTACCCTTCCGGGATTGCGCCGGCTTTTTAAACTTTACCGTTTTATTAAACCTTACCGCTGGGAGTATGGGCTGGGTTTGTTGTTTCTGCTTGGATCAAGTGGCGCCAGCCTGGCATTTCCCAAGTTGCTGGGCGAGCTGGTAGATTATGGAAATCAGGGAAAACTGGGGGATGAAATCAACCGCATTGCCCTGATCCTGATCGTGGTGCTTTTAGCACAATCCGTATTCTCTTATTTCAGGATATTCCTGTTTGTGCGGGTGGCTGAGAAGACCCTCGCCGATCTTCGCCAGCATACCTTTAACCAACTGATCCGCCTGCCTATGAAATTCTTTCAGCACCGCAGGGTAGGGGAGCTGAACAGCAGGATTTCGTCGGATATCACCCTTTTGCAGGATGCGCTTACCAGCACACTTGCTGAGTTTATCAGGCAGATTATCATCATTGTGGGTGGTGTTACGCTGATGCTGATGACCTCAATGAAACTCACGCTCTTCATGCTCCTTATACTACCGGTCATCATGGTTTTGGTGGGCGTTTTCGGTCGCTATATCCGCAAACTGAGCAAAAAAGCCCAGTCGCAGGTTGCCGATTCCAATACCATTGTGGAAGAGACGCTGCAGGGCATTCAAAGTGTAAAAGCTTTCACGAATGAATTTTTCGAAATGGCGCGTTATCGTGTTAAAACACAGGATATTGCCCAAACCGGGATCAAAAACGGAAGATTGAGGGGCGCTTTTTCATCGTTTGTTATTCTGGGGATTTTTGGTACTATGGTTGCTGTAATATGGAAAGGATCAACTTTGCTCGGCTCCGGTGAAATTGCCACCGGCGAATTGTTTTCTTTCGTGATTTATACTGTTTTTATTGGCGGCACCATTGGCGGTATGGCCGATGTATTTGCCAGGGTGCAGAAATTTATCGGGGCAACCGAGGACTTGCTCGAAATCTTCAATGAAGTGCCGGAACCGGTTGAAGATCTTTCAAAACTCCCATCAAATCAGATTCTGCATGGCGGCATCCGTTTCGACCATCTCAACTTTAGCTATCCATCACGGCCTGATACTCAGGTATTGAACGACATTAATATTGAAATCAAGCCGGATACCCTGGTTGCACTGGTTGGGCCAAGCGGGGCGGGCAAATCCACTATGGTTGCCATGCTCCTCAGGTTATATGAACCGACTTTGGGTCGTATCCTTTTCGACGACATGGACAACCAGTCAATTCCACTCTCAGTGCTGCGCAGTCAGATGGCCATTGTGCCGCAGGATATTTTCCTCTTTGGAGGAAGTATCCGCGAGAACATAGGTTATGGTAAGACAGGCGCCACGGATGAAATGATTGAAGAAGCAGCTAAAAAAGCCAATGCCTGGGAGTTTATCAATAAATTCCCTGAGGGATTGGATACATTGGTTGGAGAGCGGGGTACACAGCTCTCAGGAGGTCAGCGGCAGCGGGTAGCCATTGCCCGGGCGGTGCTGAAAGATCCGAAAATACTGATCCTCGATGAAGCCACCTCTTCGCTCGATTCAGAAAGTGAGCGCCTGGTGCAGGATGCGCTCGAAAAACTGATGAAGGGCCGCACCTCCATCGTTATTGCGCACCGCCTCTCCACCATCCGCCAGGCCGATATGATCCTGGTACTCAATAATGGGCGCATTGTGGAACAGGGTATCCACCTGGAACTGCTGAAAGCGGAAGGAGGGCTTTACCGGAATCTGAGTGAGTTGCAGTTTGCCGGGCAATAACCTTGGCACTGAATGTTACGGGCAACGGGCAGCGCCTGGACATCCGTTTTGAATGTGTAGCTATGCAAGTGGCAATGTTGCTGATGTTAAGCGCATTCAATCGGATTTAGGTCATTAAGAACGCAGTATGTTGCGTATATTTTCGAGTTAGTGGTCAGCTTAAAAGACGACAATAAACAACAGTACCTATGTTGACAGAATATATAATCATTTGCCTTTTTGCCCTAATTGGTTCTGGACTAACCTTTTTCTCAGGCTTTGGACTTGGGACTATACTTGTTCCGGTATTTGCTATTTTCTTTCCTATTGAACTCGCAATCGCTTTGACAGCTATTGTTCATTTTCTTAACAACATTTTCAAACTGACACTTATTGGTAAAAACGCCAGCAGGCAAATCATTTTCAAGTTTGGTCTTCCCGCAATCTTTTCAGCTTTTCTGGGAGCTTACCTTCTGACTTTCATTGCGGACATTGAACCACTTTACAGCTACTCAATTTCAACTATAACTTTTTATATTACGCCCATAAAATTGACAATCGCATTGCTGCTTACCGTATTTGCACTCTTTGACATTATACCGAAACTGATTAAATTAAATTTTGACCAAAAATATATTCCACTTGGCGGACTATTAAGCGGTTTCTTTGGCGGGCTGTCAGGAAATCAAGGGGCTTTAAGAACTGCGTTTTTAATCCGTGCTAACTTAACAAAAGAATCGTTTATTGCAACAGGTGTTGTTATCGCAGTTCTAATCGACATTTCGAGACTTACTGTTTATTCAGCAGACATTTTAAAACTTGGAAGTAGAATAGATTATACGCTATTAATTTCAGCGACACTATCAGTATTTACAGGAGCAATTATTGGTAACAGAGTTCTAAAAAAAATAACCATTAAGACGTTGCAATTTGCCGTTGGAATAATGTTGTTTGTCTTTTCAATTTTATTAGGACTTGGCATCATTTGACAGAAGCGAAAGCCGATCCGCTAAAAGCAGCTACAAAAAATTGGCGGTTTAGTGGTTAAATGAAGCTTTGTGTCCCGCACGTGCGGGATTTTGTGGTGGCAGACAGTTTAGTGCTTCGAAATCGCCAACTTCTTGTAGTTGCAAAACGAAGCAGCAAGCCAAAAAAACTCAATAATTTTCACAATAGTAGAAAAAATCTGTGGCAAAAAAGATTATCTTAGGTATAATTGTATTACCTATCTGATTATTTCAGCCGAAGGAGATCTTCTTGTAAATACAAAAATAGATACCCAAACTGACAATTTTTTAACCATTCCCAATTCACTTAATCCCAGTAATCACACTTTCAACCTCTCCATTAACACATTCAGCATCTTTTTATTTCCAGTCAGAAATCACACATCTAATTTTGCTTTCATAATTCATAACAAAAAAAGTATGAAAGCACATTTCCATCATTTCTTAATACTCACAGTATTAGTTCTGGCATCTTCCTTACTTAAGGCCAACAACACTTCAGGTACGGTTAAAGGGATGGTTCTGGATTCTCAAAAACAACCTGTACCTTTTTCGACGGTAACACTACTAAATCCCAAAACCAGGGTAATAGAAAGAGGTGCGGTATGCAACGAAAAAGGAGAATATGTTATTGAAAACATAATTGCAGGCGAATACATCCTTTCTGTTAGAATGATTGGTTTTACCACTGATGAAGCTGAACGAGTGGTTATTGACTCCAAAAATCTACACATTGAGAAAACAGTTGTATTGAAGGCGTCCAGCCAACAGTTAAAGGAAGTTGTGATTAAAGATAAAACTAGATTTGTGGAGCAAGCAGTGGACAAAATAGTTATAAATCCCAACGCATCCATCACTTCCGCTTCCGAAAGTGTTTATGAAATTCTTAAAAAAACACCTGGTATTACAATTGATACCGACGAAAATATTACCCTGAAAGGGATGCAGGGTATAGTTGTAATGATTGATGATAAACCAACCTATGTTTCAGGAAAGGAGCTGGCGCCACTTTTAAAAGGCCTGCTCGGGAAAAATATTAAAAGCATCGAAATTATCGAAAACCCGTCGGCGCGATTTGATGCTGAAGGCAATGCAGGCATCATCAACATTAAAACAAAACATAACAAAGCACCCGGTTTTAACGGAAACATCAATTCAGGGCTCACATTTACACGTACCGTCGGCGGAAACGCAGGCCTCGACCTGAATATGAACTTAGGTAAACTAAATATGTATGGCAACTACTCCTTTTCCGAATGGCAGGGCTGGCATACCATGTATCTTACTCGCCGTTTTACAAGCGAAAGTATGAACGGCGCTTTTCAGTTGAGCGA
>JBBQIQ010000195.1:0-6465 GCA_038325075.1 Bacteroidales bacterium
TTTGTCAACTAATATTTTAATCACTTGTTAATATCTTTATCTTTGTTGTTCTATCGAATGTTTATTCTAAACAAGTAAAAATTTTTTTTTCGGTTTTATGGGTGAAAAATTAAAACTGGCGGGAAATTGGACTTCCGGCAAGAATAAAATTACTGTTAATCTTTCCGTGATCCTTTTTAATGAAGAGGAAACAGTTATAGCTTTTTGTCCGGCACTTGATATATATGGATATGGAGTTAATCAGGAAGAAGCGAAAGATTCTTTTGATATTGCTATAGATGAGTATTTTAAATATACAATCAATAAAAATACATTACATACCGATTTAACAAGCAGAGGTTGGAAGGTACATGGGTCAAAAACCAAGAAGAGCAGGCTAGATCCTCCGACAATGTCAGAACTACTTGTTTCGAATGCGGAATTCGAAGATATTTTTAATACCCATGAGTTTCAGAAATTAAACCGTGTGGTTGAAATACCCTGCTAATGTCCAATCCGCTTAAAAATATACCGATTAAGACTTTCAGGCAATTTTTAACTCATCAGGGATTAAACTGTATAAGAAACGCTGGTGGCCATGAAATTTGGGCACGTCATGACTTAAGCAGACCAGTTCCACTGTAATCACACATAGATCCGGTTCCTGAGTTTATAGTAAAAACAATTCTCAAAACTATCAAAGCTACAAAAGAAGATTATATTGATTTCCTTAAAAACGGATAACATATCAAAATAAAATAATCTATTCTTGCTTCAGATAAGCTAAACTATGTATTTAGTAATCTGTCAGTTAAAAAGAGTAAATATCTGAGACTTCAATGATTAATAACAATTTTTATCCGACGGTATTGAAATCCTAGTTAATCCCACCCCCGCATCACGCATTCCACCCCCATTCAATCTCGGTGTAAAGAGTGTTGCTCATTGCACAAAAAAGAAGAACTGCATAATCCCGGAAAAAGGATAATGCAGTCCGGTTTCATTTGAGATAGATACTACTCCTCTCTCTTAGTCAAATCCTTGTATCCGCTTTATGTTAAAAATCCTTCTTGCCATCGGTTCTGGTAGTTTCCCCGTTGAATATTAACGGTTATTTCACAAACCTCTTCCCGAAAACTTTATCAAATTTCTCAAGCTTAGGTCCTATCACGAAAGTGCAGTAAGGCGCCCGTTTATTGTTGTTGTAATAATTCTGATGATAATCTTCAGCTATGTAAAATGCCTTGAAAGCACTTATTTCAGTAACGATCGGCTTGTCCCAGGAACCGCTGGCATCAAGTTGTGATTTATAGGATTCAGCCAGTTGCTTTTGTGCTTCGTTGTGATAGAAAATAACTGATCTGTATTGCGTTCCGGCATCTGCACCCTGTCGGTTAAGGGTAGTGGGATCATGCGTTTTCCAGAAAACTTCGAGCAGGTCCTCAAAGGTTATAACCGAAGGGTCGTAGGTAATCTGCGTTACTTCAGCGTGGCCGGTTGCCCCGGAACTTACCTGATCGTAGGTTGGATTTGGCCGGGCACCTCCTGAGTAGCCTGATTCGATCTTCAGCACACCATTAAGTTGCTGAAAAATGGCTTCGGTACACCAGAAACAGCCTGATCCAAAGGTGGCGGTATCGGTTTTTATGTTTTGCATATTCGTGTCTTCGTTGTTAATCTGGGTAGTATGCCGGGTGCAACCCGTTAAAGAGAGGCTGGCCATTACGGCAACAACTGCTGATATTAAAGTTTTCATTTCTTTTCTGGTAACAACAGAAAAGAAAACCTTCTGTTCAAATTTCAGCGCCTGCAAAACCGGATATTCACAAACATTAACAAATATTCTGACAATTTTACTGAAGGATATATGCTTAAGGATTTAGGCCTGTGATTTTTGCCCAACCTAAAACCGGAAGGTTTATCATTGTAAAAATAAGAGTGATTGATCTGCCATTCATCCGGACGAACCGCTAACGGTAAGGCTTTCTTACAATGGAGAGGTACCCAAGCAGGGCTTGATTGTTGTCGTAAAGGCATGATACGGAAGCTTCAACGTTGATTTCGGTACCATCGGGTAATTCCTGCACAAGAAGGCCCTGCCATACGCCTGTCGTTTGGAGGGATTCAACATGACTATTTTCATCTTCCTTGCTTTTCCATTTATTCTTAACAAGTTCATGAGCAATTTTTGAAATTGCCTGAGGCCCGGGTATTTTATAGAGGTCTTCTGCCGCTCTGTTCCAATAGGTAATTATTCCTTTATGGTCGTAGGTATAAACTGCCTCATTTATCCTCGAAAGGATGGCCGCATGGTAAGTATTCATGTGCTCCGTGCTTCGTCTTTTCATAATATCAGAAAGCAGCTTTTCCTGGTTAAACACGTTGATCAGCATATTCTGCAATGAGTTGAAGTCAGGGTCGGTATCGCTGATCATCCTGATGTATTCGGGGTCTTTTTGTCTCAGCGCCAGCGATATCAGTTTCAATGGCAGAATGTAATACCGGCTGAGATAGAAATAAATGAATATCATAAACGCGACAGCCATGATGATCAGGATAAAAAGCAGCGATCTTTGGTGATTGGAAATTACCTGCATCAACTTTGGTTGTGTCTCCAACCGGAGTGATGCCACAGGCAGGTTTTGCCATCCGTAAAGAGGAATATTTGTGATGTAAGTGTTGGTTTTGGAGTTTATCGCTGATTCACCTGGCTCAGGAGGTTCTTGAATGGTGATTTTACCCGGAAGTTGCAGAATTAATTTATCTGTCAGTTCATGGCTGATATATCTTCCGGCAAATATCCATGCCCCGGTTGAGTCGGATCTCAATCCTGAACAACCGGGCACACTGATTACCGATAACTCAAACAGTGAATCATTCTCCCATTGATAATATATGGTTACCCTGCCATCGCTCAATGTTTTTCGGAAAACCTGCCGGTCACCCGGCAGAAATTTCAATACATCCTCTTCTTTTGCAGGATAATAAACTGCCGGGGAGAACAAGGTATCGGTTACGATCAAAAAACTGAATCCTGCCATAGCCAATTGATCGCCTATACCTTCGGGCAGTCCTGAAACAGGCAATTTACAGGGTTGAAAAATAGGTTGTTCTGAAAGTCTGATCAGTGCACTTATAGTACTTAAGGAATTGACTTTGATGTGATTTTGCAATAATTGAACCTGGGTTCCGGCATAACTCCTCTTGATTTTTTCAACAGAATATCCGAAATAAAGATGGATGAAAGTTATGATTCCTATTGAAACAAGGGCAGAGATGGCAATAAAAATGATAATTTTATTCCTGATTAGCTTCATAAGCTTTGGAAGTTAACTGAGTAGTAATGTAGTGAAGGAGTTAAGTAATGTTTTGAAAAACTTTTACCTGAGAATTTATTTTAACTGCTATTTAATCCTGCATTCACTAAAATGTAACGTTCAAAAAATATTTATTTTCAAACAATTTGAAATGGGCCCGTATTTACTCAATATCAGAATTGTACCTGGTAATATTCAGCTTTGTGTTTTATTCTGAAGCCTTCAGTTTTAGTTATCAACCATAAAAGAGGCAAAATCATTTTAATGGATCGCGTGCCTTCTTATTCTTTAAGTTAGGTTACAAATTGTCCGGGTGTCGATTAATCGCAGATTCCGGACTAAAAAAGGGTAAGAATTATTTAGTAACTTCGTCGGCTAAAATGAATATGTCAAATCTCCCAAACATAAGACTTCAGGCAATTATAAGGCTATTCCTCGTTGTTGCTGTTTTTCTTCCCCTGCCTGCACTGGGCCAGTTGAGTAAAGGCGGGAGACCGGTTATGCCGGATTTATCCGGATTTCAACAAAGCCGGATGGTGATTGAATTAGCATCTCCGGACTTAAGCGAACTTGAGAAACAGGACAGGCTTGCCGAAGGTTCCGGTTTGCCCGAAAGGATGGGCGTGGTTATTCCGGTTAACCTGTCGGCAAAGACTGCCGGGATGGTTACAAATACTTCCGGAGGTGAAGTTACCTGGAGTGTGAACATTCAGAGCAAAGGGGCGGTAGGTCTTGGACTTTATTTTTCAGAATTCCGTTTGCCGGAGGGCGCGCGGTTGTTTGTTTATTCAGAAGACAGGACCCATATACTCGGGGCTTACACCAATTCAAATAATCAGGAGAGTGGAAAATTTGCCATTGAAGTAGCCAAAGGTGAGAGTATAATGGTGGAATACACCTGCCACTCTTCGGTTATCGATCAACCTTCATTTGTCATCAATGAGGTACTGTATGTTTATAAACCTGTGTTTTTTTCCGGTGACCGCGTGGTAAAAGATTTGTATGCAGGTAGTTGTGAAGTTAATACTGCCTGTAGCGAAGGCGATAACTGGCGCGATGAGATAAAAAGTGTTGTCAGAATTCAGATTAAGAAAGGGAATGCAGCTTATTGGTGCACCGGAACTGTGATGAACAATACATCTTCCGATTTTTCTTCGCTTGTTTTGACAGCCGATCACTGCGCGGGGACATTTCCCGGGCCTTATTCAAGTGCAGATGACGTTTCGAAATGGATATTCTATTTTAACTACGAATCGCCCGGATGTGCGGATGGAACGGTTGATGCAGGTAAATCGATGACAGGAGCTGTAAAACTTGCAAGCAGCACGCCTGATGGTAACAATGGAAGTGATTTTTACCTGGTTTTACTAAACGAATTTATCCCCCCATTATTTGAGCCTTTCTATGCGGGATGGAGCAATTCCGGGAATATAAGTGCTTCCGGTGTCGGTATTCATCACCCTGCAGGCGATGTTAAAAAAATTTCGACTTACACACAGCCTCTAACCTTAGACCAATGGGGGCAGGTTGAAGGAACGCACTTCAGGGTTGTATGGAGCGCCACTGCTAATGGCCATGGCGTGACTGAAGGTGGCTCGTCCGGTTCGCCGGTTTTCGATGCACAGGGCAGGGTGATCGGGCAACTTACAGGAGGTGAATCGGGTTGCAGCAACCTCACCGGCCCCGATTACTACGGCAGATTTTCCTATTCCTGGGAATCGAACGGAACAGCCGATTCTACCCGGCTTAAGCCCTGGCTCGATCCGGTCAATACCGGACTGGTCAGTTTGAATGGATCTTCTAATGTAAACAGGGCAGTTGCCCGTTTTAGTGCAGATGTCACCATGATTGCAGTTGGCTCGTCAGTCGCATTCAACGACCAGTCATCCGGAGTCCCGGTTACCTGGCATTGGGTGTTTGAAGGTGGTGAACCTGCCGAATCCGACAATCAGTCGCCCGATGAGGTGCGATACAATAAAACAGGGCTGTATAATGTAAAACTAAAGGTTTCAAATCAGGCAGGAGAAGACAGCCTGGTGCGCGAAAATTACATAAAAGTAGTACCAGCCGTATTCCCCAATCCGGCTTTTGATGAAGTAAATGTAATGCTGGGCGACCAGGTTCCCGGCGAGATCAGCCTGACCATTTCCAATGCGATTGGCCAGGTAGTTTATGAGGTAAATGAATTCTGCCCGGGCGAAAAATTCTGTAAGATAGACCTTTCACACATGGAGTCAGGATTTTACTTTATCAGAATACAGGGTAATGGGTATTCAGAGACTTCAAAATTACTTCTGATCAGGAATTGAACTGACTGGTAGTGAATTTTTTACCTGTTTTTTTACAAATCAGACCTGCCACACCACGTCCTGTAATCAATGCCGAAGGCAACCCGCCCCCGGGGCTCACCCATTGTCCGGCCATGTAAAAGTTCTTTAGCCCCGGCAATTGTATGGGCAACTGGGTGAAGCCGATTTTGGGTGTCATGACCCAGCCTTCAAAACTGCCTTTCCAGTTGTCGGTGTATCTTACAACGGTTGCAGGCGTTGAAAGATCATGCATTTCGAGATGATCAGCCAAAGAACCCAGCCTGTTTTCCATTCCTGCAACGATTTCATGTATAATGCGTTCCTTTTCAGCTTTGTATTTTTTGAAATCGTTCATGCGTAAATTTATCCAGTATTCAACTTCGCGGGATGGGATAAGTGCAGTTAAAAGTGTTTTCCCTTCAGGCGCCAGGGTGGGATCGAAACTGTGGATGCGGAGGCTGATATCGGTGATGGTATTTCCAGGGTCAATTTTTACCGGATTTGTCAGTGGAAAAATCAGGCTGGAAGATTCCGAATCAATTACCCGGTATTCAATTCTTTTCACCCAGACGGTAATTGCCAAACCTATCAATTTCAGCATAATAGTTTTCTGAGTCCTCGTTTATCGTTGATAAGGAATAGACGAGCGGTTTATTGGGATTCATGACTGCCTGATTTTCAATTTTATCAGACAAAACTAAGCGCTGTATCCCGATAGTGAAAATGGAATTCGATGAACCGGGAAAACTGCCGGGTGAAACGGGGATAAATGCAGGTGAAAGGAGTGAAAAGTGAAGAAAGTGAAAAGTGAAAAGTGAAGAGATGTGTAGTAAGAGATGAGTAGTGAGTTGTTGGTAATT